>JAFTKI010000005.1 GCA_017453335.1 Clostridia bacterium | reverse complement strand
GAGCGTATGATGCTCGGTATGAATATCGGAGATTGCCAACTCAGTAAGCTCTACGCCTATAACGCGCTGCTTTTCACAAGCGGAGTAAGATATAGCAATACGAGCATCATCTCCGATAAGAAAATCATCGTGATTAAAAATCCGCAATCTACCGTTGAGAACGTAAACGTCATCACCGTAGAGGACGACGGAACCGATAACCCGATGCGCAAATATTCTCGAGTAGAAAAAACGACGGATATTACGATTACCGAGTTTGACGGAGAGGGCTTTATTTCACCACGTCTTGCCGAAGCACTTGGACGCGAGCACAATTCCTTTCAGATCCGTATGCCTTATATCAAAGGCGTTGTGCATAAGGTGGATTTTGCCGCATTGTTTACCGAGCTTGACGTTCCGTATATTGTGGATATGTGGGGCGAGCGCCACGATCCCGCCGACGTGGATATTATCTTGACAGACAGTATGTTCAAAGGTCGCAAGTGGATGGAAAGCAATAATCTATCTTGGGGAGAATACCTTGACCGTTGCGCAAGGTACGGTCACGCGCTCTACGTGTCGGGCAAGGACAAGCTCGGCGCACAGGAAACGACCGAGCTGAACTATCAGTTCTTGAACACCCTCTCCATCACCGACGAGGAATTTCGCCCGAAGGAGCTGCCTCTCGGTTGGTACGACTCTCCCGAGTACGATAGCCGTAATTGGATCACGAAAACCACCGAGGTTGCCTATTACCGCCTTGTTGCCGACAACGGCGCACGCCGCAAATACTTTCTTGACGAATTGCAGGACGTAGAGATAGCCACTGAACGCCGTCAGTACCGTGCAGAGCTGATTGCCAAAAACGGTATGTTTATCGACGAGCCGATATTCGCAAAAGAGCTGTCAGACCGTGCTGAGAACATCTTATCCAAGTACGCAGTGGGAAAGCTTTTGGTTACGGGCGATAACCGCTATCTGTCGGACGACCTTTTGCGCTTGATTGCATTTATCATAAAAGACTCGCTAAAAGAAAAAGGCGACGATATTTACCGCCGCCTTGAGGAAGAATTTATAAGCGGAAACGAGATATACGCGCCGCTTCCGCACTATGCCGAAAGTCAATTTTATACTGTGCTTCGTAGCCCACATATTGCAAGAAACGAAGAAGCACTTGTAAAGCCGATGAAACCGGGCGAGTTGCGCAAGAAATACTTTTCGCACCTCGGTTACGTGATAATGGTGGACTCTCGTTCGCTCATTCCCGAACGGCTTGGCGGTGCGGACTTTGACGGAGATATGGTCAAAACCATTGCCGATCCGCTTATCAACAAATGTGTCATTCGTAGTAGTATCGAGCTGCCGCTTTTGAAAATACCTACCGCAGAGCCGCTGATCTCGAATGCAAACGATTGGTATGCCCGATTTATCACCGTAAGGAACACATTTTCCTCTCGCGTCGGTCAGATCAGTAACGCCGCGCTCAATCGCGGTGTTCTCGCCTACGATGAAAATACCACGAGCGAGGATAAGCTACATTACAACCAAGACGTAGAAACCCTTGCAATACTGACGGGACTTGAAATCGACTCCGCAAAAAGTGGCATCAAGCCCGATCTCTCCGAGTATATCGAAAAGAGGGTGGCAAGGCGTAGTATCTTCTTGCGCTATAAAACAATTGCCGAGAGTGACGAGGCGCACAAGTGGTACGAGTCGACCAAGAACGCGCGACTCAAAAAGTATTTTGATAGCGTGGATTGGAACTCAGTCAGCTCCAATCTTGAAAAGCTCCCGTATTTTGCATATATGTTGGAGCACAAGACCGAAAAGGTTAAAACCTCTCCCGTAAGTGATGAAAGCCTGTTCGTATTCGCTCAACAGCCCGATTGGAAGGAACTGCTCGATAAAAGAACGCTCGACCGTGTGACTTCTATTATCCGTGATTACGAAACCGCCTTACAGCGTATTCGTTACGTTAATCATATCCCCTCGGAAATGAAGCGCAAGGGCGATATTTATCGCATTCTCTACGCTCGTGGACAAGAAAACGATTACACGGTCGATGAATTTTACTCCGTGTTTGAAAATATGTCGCCCCAAGCTATCCGTAGAGCAAGACACAAATTAGAGGAATATAAGTGGCATATTGTGCCGCCGGAGGAACGACAACGAGTTCTTTATGATATCGGTCGCAACACCTTTGGACTTTATAACTATTTGGACGTGTTCTGCGATTTCCGTCACGGAGGTTATCGTATCGTTGGAGATATAATTTGCGACCTTGACGATATGCACCGCAACAAGGGCATAAAAACCAATATCACCAAGCAAAAGGGCGATAGTAAAGATTTGCAAACAATGCTTTCGGGTATTGAACGCGCTGACGATTACAAGGCACATATCGTCCGCAACTGTATCAACGTTATCTGCCCACCGAATAGGCGCGGCGCACTTGATTTCGATGAGGTCGTAAAATGCGCGGTTGCTCTTGGTAAGCGACAGTTCGCGTTGGAGGTGTTACCATCTACCGTACTTGACTTGACTCTCGACCGCAGCCACGTCTTTAAGGTGGAAGAACCGAAAAAGAAGAAATGGAGGTTTTGGAAATGACGAACGAGTGGTTAGAATTTCAAGCATATATCAAGAAGCCGACCTATTCCGCCGCAAGCAAGCACGACCTCTCCTATATTGGCAGATTCACGTTCAAGACCATAACCGACTTTGAGGGCTTCGGCAGAATACTGACTATAATTGCTCGCGGATATTTGTTCCACAATCAAGACGGTAGCTTATGCACGGGCAATCCATACGAGCGCGTGGAATATGCGCGAAACGCTCTTTGTGCTTGGTGCAGTATTCCCGATAAAAACGAGGGCGAGCCGTTCACCAACTTCTGCGCGCTATCCTCGGACTTTCCCGAACTTGTGAATGCCAAGGGAGAGGGATGGTATTACCGCCACGTGCAGAATATCGTGAAGTTTGTAAAAAAGACCCCCGATGCCGTAAATGAAAAGGCAAAAACGACCGTCGCTTTGATTTCAAAAGGCTTTAAGACCGAGTGGAAAAAGAAGGCGCGGCAGTTGCAAGTGCCGATCTTCGCACTTAACACGAAAGCCGCGTGGGCGTTGCGTTTCGACGATATACTTGCCGACGCCTTGGAGCTTGGCGCACTACGAACCGATGAATATATTTTACCGCCCGAAAGAGAAAACGCTATTGCCGCGCTTGACCTCGGCGGTGTTCCGTTTGAAGTCGTATGCGATGTTGTTGCCTATTGCGAAGCAAACAAGCCTACCGACACCGATTGGGTTGTTCTCCCGATTGCCAATTTCGATTGCTATTACGGCAATACGAATTTCAGCAAAAAATGGCTCAGCAAAATCCCTGCTACCATACTTTCGCGTGAGGTGAGCAATGGTGTGAGCCGCGTGAAATTAAACATCTAAAAAACAAAAAATACGAGAGCGTTTAAGGACGTTTCTCGTATTTTTTAATCGGTACATTTGCAGTATTTTCACCTATGTAGTACACTTAAAGCACCAAAGGAAAGAACGGTGCAATATATGAAAAAGTACATTGAACAAAACGGAATTACCTATGAACTCAGAGGTGAGCAATATTACCCCCTGCTTGAACTCCCCGAACAAAAGGAGATCGGCAAGTACGGAAGATTGCACCTCGAATATCTCAAAGCGCATCGCAAAGGGCGTTACACCAATCTTCTCTCGGAAGGTGCGCTCAATCAACGGCTCTATGAGATCGACGTTGAAGCAAAAACATTGGTGGAAAGCATCATCGCCCGACTTGCCGCCGAAAGAGGTATTGACGAGAAATTAAAGGCTCACGATACGCTTCGTTGGGTTGCTGAGATGAACAACATTAAGGCGAGCGCGGAAGAAATCGTCTTGCGGGCGGTGGTGTACATATGAGTGTGATAAAAGAGCTATGGCACGGAAACATCTGCCCTCAGACCGATAGCCGCAACAACTCTCCCGAAATAAAAGAGCTTATGGAATATATGGCTCGGTATCACGATGATTTGCTCAAAACCTTGAACGATGAACAAAAGGAAATCTTCGAGAAATTCGACGATTGTTGGAGCGAGTACGCGAGTTATGCTGAGGAAGCCATCTTTACATACGCTTTCAAATTGGGTGCGAAGATAATGTGCGAAATGCAAAATTCTTTGGACGGTACGAAGTAAAAATAAAATGTAATCAATCCGCAGGATACGATCCAAGGATTCTTTTGATGCTATTGATTTTATTACAATAAACGTGTTAGTAAATATATTCACCTAATCGTGTTAAAATAATTAGGTAGAAGGAGGATGATAGAATATGAGAAAAATAACAACCGAAATAATAAAATCATTCAATGACTATCTGATTAACGAGGAAAAGGCGGCGGCAACCGTCAACAAGTATCTGCACGATGTGGGTGTATTTCAAATATGGCTTGGCGAGCAAGAACTATGTAAAACGGCGGTTCTTGCTTATAAATCCTATCTTTGTGAGCATTACGCCCCTGCGAGTGTGAATGCCGCGTTATCATCACTTAATAGCTTTTTCAATTTTATGGAGTGGTACGATTTAAGAGTGAAAAATCTTAAAATTCAAAAACAAATATTCGCATCCACGGACAAAGAATTAACCAAATCCGAGTACGACCGTCTTTTACAAGCGGCAAGGCAAAAGAAAAACGAGCGCCTTTATCTGTTAATGCAGACAATCTGCTCCACGGGAATTCGTGTATCCGAAGTGCGTTATATTACCGTAGAAGCAATATCACGCGGTGTTGCTGAGATTAACTGCAAAGGCAAGCGCAGACAGGTGTTTTTGCCCAAGCAGCTTTGTCAAATTCTGAAGCAATATATCAAGGAACAAAAAATAAAAAGCGGCGCCGTGTTTATAACAAAGAACGGCAATCCGCTTGACAGATCGAATATTTGGAGTGATATGAAAAAACTATGCAAGGCGGCGAAGGTGTCGGAGAAGAAAGTCTTTCCGCACAACCTCCGTCACCTTTTCGCGCGCACTTATTACAGTTTGCAAAAGGACATCGTGCGCTTGGCTGACATCCTCGGTCACAGTAGCGTAAACACAACAAGAATATACACGATGGAAACAGGTGAGATACACCGTAGGCAGATTCAAAAGCTGGGACTTTTGCGATGTTGATTAGAGGCAGAAAGAAAAGAACCACATAATTGTCCTTATGTGGTGTCGAGATAACTCTACATAGTAAATTATACTACAAAACCGTGCCAATGTCAATATTTTTGCGCCAAAAAAGATGATTCAACAGGAAAATTTATAAAAAACGGCATGGCAAAACTGACCAATGAAGAACAAAATTTTCATTGGTCTTATTGAGCGCACTTTTTTGAGGTGTGCGTTTTAATTTTTTACCTCCAATTTACCACATAAGGACAATTATGTGGTAAAAACACTGCTTTTTAGGAGGACACAAAATGAAGCAAACAAAAAACCACCAACACATCATTCACAAAGTGATGTATGAAGAACCCCAAATTGATATCATTCAATTTTCCTGTGCGGATATTATAACCACATCGGGAAATGGTGACGAAGATCAAGGCGAATGGGACCCTCAACCAACAGTTTAGTATTTTAACGAAGGAGAAACAACATGAAAAAAAGAATCATTGCTTTAACGCTCACTCTTGCACTGATCATTGGTGCTTTGAGTACCTTTGTTATTATGACAGGCGCGGCATCACCAACACCCGAACTAAGCATAGCATATTGCAATCTGTCCTTCCGTGATTCGGTTTGCATTAAGTATGCTGTAAAATCCAATGTGTCTGATGTGAAAATTCTGATTTGGACTTCTCCCGAAGCGGAATATTCCGTTGGTACACATGATGACGAAATTACAGAATATTATACCGAGGATATCAACGGCGTATCACACATGATCTTCGACTATACTGAATTGACTGCAAAGCAGATGACCGATGTGGTCTATGCCCGCGCTTATTCACAGGTAGATGGCGTTGACTATTACAGCGAGGTCAACAAGTATAGCATTCTCCAGTATGCCTACAACAAGCTTGGCAAGACCGCAACAGAATCTACTGATACAGAACTCAAGGAAATGCTGACTCATATGCTCGCATACGGTGCGGCGGCACAAAAATATCTGGACGATTACAAGGTAGATAGACTTGCCACCGCCGATTGGTATCAGGTTAAGCTGACTGCGGGAGTGCTGGATGACGGCTGCACACACGGCTTGTATCTTCCCGGTGACAAGGTAACGATGACCACTCCAGTTACCGACACAGAAGGTGCAACCTTCTCTTACTGGGCAGACAGCAAGAACAACAAGGTCGCAACAACAGCTACATATGAATTGACCGTTGGGAATGCAAATGAAGTTTATACGCCTGTATACGTGAAGTATTCCAGCGGTTTGGAATTTGACAGTAACGGCGACGGTACTTGCTACGTTGTCGGTATGGGCGATTGCAATGACACCGCGCTTGTCATTCCCCCCGTATCTCCTGATAATGATACCGTAATCGGTATTGACAGTCCTGCTTTCGCGGGTGAGGCGATTACCAGCGTATCTTTTCCGAGCACAATCGAGGATATCGCAAGACGAGCTTTCAATAATTGTACTTCCTTGACCGATGTTTATTATGACGGCACCGAGGAAGAGTGGAACAACAAGGTTAGCATTGCGGCAAACAATGACCCCATTTTGAATGCTACCATGCATTTCAACGAGCCTGCCGTGGAGACCTTTACCGTTACTTTTGTGGACTATGACGGAACGGTGCTGAAAACCGAAACGGTTGAAAGCGGTATGAGCGCAACTGCTCCCGCTGAGCCTACAAGAGAAGGATACACGTTTATTGGTTGGAGTGAGAGCTACACGAATGTAACAAGTGATCTTATCATTACTGCACAATATAATGAACCTCCTAAGTTCGTTGTATCAACCACCACAACCTATGCGGGAAGTACCGATGTTGTTGTTACGGTATCTATCGAAAATAATCCAGGAATGCTTGGAATGGTTTTGAAATTGAATTATGATGATGTTGCTTTGACGTTAACAAATGCATCTAAAGGTGCGGCGTTGTATTCGCACGCACTTACGAAGCCCGGACAGTTCGTAGATGGTTGTAACTTCGTTATGGACACTATGGAACTTGAGGAAGAAGATTATGAAGATGGTGTAATCTTGACCTTGAAATTTACTGTAAGTAGTTCCGCACCCGTGGGTTCTTATGATATTGAAATATCTTACGAACCTAATGCAATCAAAGATAGCAATTATGGTTCAATAAACAATATCGTCATTGAAAACGGTAAAATTATTGTCCAATAATTTGCCGGAAGGAGATTTTTTATGACTAAACAAATTAAACACATTAATTGGAAGCGGTTAATATCTGCTATACTGTGTTTTGTTTTATTGGTAGGCTCATTACCTTTGAGTGTTTTTGCAGAAGCGCTTGATACAAATGAGTCGTCAACACAACAGACACCCCAAATCAACAATTTATCATCGGCACAACCAAGTACCGATGATATCGGACTGGGCGACCTTCTTAACACAGTGCCTTCTGACTACCCACAGAATGCAACCGATGTATTAGGTGTTAGACTGCCGCAAACCGTTGGTGTTTCAACCGAAAGACCTTCATCTTTTGCGAACAATACGGCTAACTTAACGTATGAAAACGGTTATACTGGTACTGCTGCATCTAAGTTTAACAGCGGAACAGGAACATCGACAGATCCGTACATAATTAAGACTGGTGCTCAGTTAAAGTACTTTGCAGATCAGGTTAATGCGGGTAACACGTTTAGCGGAAAGTATATTAAACTGGATGCTAATATCAACTTGAACGGAAAGAATTGGACACCTATCGGATATTCCCGTTCTTTTGCCGGCAACTTTGACGGCAATTACCACGAAATTAAGAATATGAAGATCACTTATAGCAGCGGTAACGCTCTTGATAGTGAAACATATTATATCGGTTTTTGGGGTAAGGTAAGTAATGCAACCATTAAAAATCTTGGTATTGCAGATTATACCGTGAACCAAACTTACAGTTTTCATACTGTAATTGGTGGCTTTGCAGCTCAGATTGATGCTTCCACTGTTCAAAATTGTTATGCTAACGGTGACATTACAACCAATTTCGGTGGTTTGTATTACGTTGGAATGACCAAGACGTTGAATGGTCAATCCAATGTTTATACTGTCACAAATGTAGCAGATATTCCCACAAATACAGATTCTATTTCCAAGCCAAACATTCTTATTGATTTGTCGGGTGTTGACGCGCAAGAAATAGGAAAAACATTCACAATTGGTAGTAATGTTTCTACAGTACAGTTTATCGGTAAAGCAGGTGCTACATACTCTAAGTTTAATATTGTTATCGGATCTGCAACAACAGACATTAACATTATTTTTGAAAACTTTAGTATGAGTGGCGATTCTTCATCGGGAGCTATCTACTCAACCGCTGATAGACAAATAAATATCTACACTTGTGGTACTGAAAACAAAGTTGACAGCAGTGTTGCTGCTCCGGCACTTAATGTTCCAAGTGCTTCTACCACGATTATGGGAGAAGCGAAGATAACATTCATCGTTTCTGGACACGGTGCAGCAGGTGCTTATCCCGGAAAAGCTGGTAACGGAAAAAATGGTGCTGCTGGTAATCCTGGTTCAAGCGGCAGCGCAGGTATGATTGCTGATAGCGTTTTGATTTACGCAAACGACGTGGTATGCGTAGGTGGTCAAGGTGGCGCTGGAAGTAAAGGCGGTCAAGGAAACAGCTCTACTTTCAAGACCAAAAAGAGTGGCGGTCGAGGTGGTGACGGAGGCACTGGTGGTTCGGGATTAGTAGTAAATAATCTTGGTATTATCCGCGGTGCTTTTAGCATAACCGGAGGAAAAGGAGGTTCGGGAGGACAAGGCGGAACTCCCGGTGCTCTTGGAACTGCCGGAACTGGTGGTACTGGTGGTACTGGTGGTACGGCTTTAGTTATCGCGGGAAGTGTTTATGGCATAGAACCGCAACTCACGGCTGGTGCAGGCGGAGATAAAGGTTCTAAAGGACTTGCAGGAGGCGTTAGTACGGGTAAGGATGGTTCTGCGGGTTCTGCTGGTGCAGGTGGTGCTACAAGTAGTCCTGCTACTTACTCTGTTCTTGCAATAAATAACTATACCTATTCTCCAATAATCATTGAAGCTCAGTTGACAATCGGTGGTTTTGTTGCTATTGCAACAGGAAAAACGACTATTTCAAATTCTGCGGTAATTATTGATAGTATTACCACACCTTTGAATTATCCTAATGATAAAATCATCAAATATTGGTTTGTTGCTCAAAACAGTATTCCTTCGAGTAGCGGCAAAATTGATGGGGTTTTAACTCTAAAGACCAATGGACAAACTTATGCTACATACGCAGAAGGTGACGCCTTTGGTGGAACAGGAGCACACTCTGCAAGTACCGCTACAATTTTGACGGGCTATGTTGATGGACAAAATGTTACGTATGCTACTGGCATAAATACTTCCGGCGAATACAACGATATTATTGAAACTATCGTAATTGGCAAAAGCGGAAGTAAAAGCGATGTTGTTATCCCCGCGACAGTATTTGCGGGACGTTTTATTATGCCTGTTGTTGCGATTGATAATGGTGCGTTTTGGAATAATACCTCCGTAAAAAATGTAACTTTAGGTAAAAATGTTTTAACCTTAGGCGAAGCAGCTTTTATGGGAAGCTATATTGAATCGTTTAATGATTTCTATAATAATGTAACCATCGGAAATAGAGCTTTCGCAAACTGCATGGGATTGACCGTTGTAGATGTTTCAAATGCTAAAGATCTTGGCGAAGTAGCATTTTATGGATGTACTGCTCTTGGAAGCACTGGTAAAGATGCTGTTAAACTTGGCGATAATTTGACAGAAATTAAGAAGGGTGTATTCTATAATTGTGTTAAACTGTTGGAAATCGAGATTCCTAAAAACGTTGCGACAATCGGCATCTCTGCTTTCTTTGGCTCGGGATTAAGAACGGTTGATTATAGCAAGGCAACCGCATTGACTACAATCAAGGACTCTGCTTTTGCTACTTCAACTTCTCTTGTTGATGCAACTATCCCCAATACCGTACAGACGGTTGAGCCGTGCGCATATTATGGTTGTACAGCTATCACAACTGTTAGCATTGGAAGTAATGTTAAGACGATTGGAGAGGCGGCATTTTACAGTTGTTCTGCGCTCGAAGGTGTAATAGTTCCTATCAACGTTACAACTATTGGCGCATCTGTGTTTGGTGGATGTTCTAAGCTAAAATCAATCACAGTACCTTTTGTTGGTTCAACTAAGAACGAAGATGATAAAACACACTTTGGATATATCTTTGGTGCGGGTACTTATAAAGGAAATGACGATGTAGTTCCCGCGACATTGACAAGCGTAACTGTTCTCAGCGGTGCAAAAAAGATTGATGAGTATGCGTTCTGTTGGTGTGCTAATATCAAAACAGTATGTTTGCCCGATACAATCACTTCTATAGGAAAGTACGCATTCTGTTCTTGCGGATTGACTGAAGCAGTAGTTCCCGATAGCGTTGATGTCATTGGGTTTGCTGCGTTTGAAAATTGTAAACAAATAAAACAAATGACCCTTCCTTTTGTAGGCGCGGATGATGATTTTGATGTTGTTACAGATGATAAAGAAACACAGAACATAGACACTCATTTGGGATATATCTTTGGTGCTCAGTTCTATCAGACTAATGATAGTGCTATACCTGATGATTTGTCGGTTGTTGTATCTAATAATGCGACCAAAATTGCAGAAAATGCATTTTATGGATGCAATAGAATGGTGTCTATTACTCTTGGTGAGAATATTACTATTATTGGTTCAAAAGCATTCTTTGATTGTAATGGAATATCTACCATTTCTGTTCCGGATAGCGTAACCGCCATTGGCAAAGAAGCTTTTGGACGAAGTGATACTTCCCAAAAAGGAAATCTTACTACTGTCACCATTGGTAATGGTGTAGAGATTATAGAAGAGAAAATATTGGTTGGTCGTAGTGAGGTTGAAACAATTAATATTGGTTCTTCTGTGAAAACATTTAAGGATTTGGAACTAAAAAATCCCTTATTCGGTATTGATAAAAACACTTCATCGCTAAAAAAATATGATGTTTCACTTGATAATACTGCATATAAGACCGTCGATGGTGTTCTTTATGAATTGTTTGAATTAAAGGATATTAATGGCGTCTCAAGCCAATATTTGACGGTTGCTGTGGTTGATGTTCCTTCCAATGTTAATATTTCACAATATGAGCCGCTTGAACACGTGGTGAGAATATACGCTAACGCATTTTCTCATAATAAGACCATAGAAAGTGTTAAGCTTGACTATATTCGTGAAATTGGGGATGCTGCATTTTTCAACGCAACCAATTTGAAGACAGTTGAATTTGGTACACCAGATGAATTCTTTGTCGGAACAAATGGGAATTGGTTTATTAAAGAATATGTCTATGATGAAGAAACCAACAGTACCAATATCCAAGAACGAGATACTGGAATTGTAGCATCAAACACGCAAAGACCGTATGTTGGTGACGATAATTACTGGTATGTTGGAGAGGTTAATGTCGGTATTGTTAATCTGTTTCGAATTCTTGACGAGGAATACAAGATCAAGATAGAACAGTATTCACAAAATATTGGTACGAATGCATTTAAGGGATGTTCTTCTTTATCTAATGTTAATCTTGAATCCGAATATATTAGTAAAATAGGTGCGTCCGCATTTGCAGAATGCGCCACCGCCAAAAGTGCTACTCCGCTAAATATTGTTCTCGGTAGGAATATTACCATTTTAGCGGCTGGGTATGAAGAACTTTATAACAAAGATAAAGAAGGTAATAACGCCCTCAGAGATTTCTTTAGTGTTTTTTCGGGATCAAATGTTGCTTCTTTTGATGTTGTTGAAGGAAATAGTAAATTTTTTGCACACGATGGCGTTTTGTATTTCAAAACAGGCGGTGTAATTAACGAAAAGGAAGAACTCTGGCTGATTGCTTATCCATCAAATAAATCAATGAATCTTGATGTTGAAAAAGGAACAGAACTTCCATTTGAGGTACCCTCTTTTGACACAATGATCGTTACTCGTGTTGCCAAAAATTCCTTTAATGGTGCAAAATATTTGAAAGAGGTTGTTATTGGAAACGGAGTTGAAACTGTTGATGATACGGTATTTGTAAATACTGATATAGTTAGCATTACTTTTGGTGATAGTGTTTTGTACATAGGAAGTAGTTATGACGGAACCAGTCATATGTTTGACGATTGTAATAGCTTGTTCTACATTAAAGTGGATGAAAACAACCCCAAATATAGTCATGTAGAAGGCGTTTTGTTTAACAAGGATCAAACGGAGTTAATCAAATATCCACAAATGAAAGTTGGTCTTGAATATTCTGTTCCTGGAACAGTTTCTACCGTTTACGGAAATGCTTTTGCAGGAAATAAGAATCTTAGACGAGTTTCATTTGAATCACCCATTACATACATTGGAAATCGTGCTTTTTATGGTTGCTCGAATTTGTCGATGGTTTATTTTAAGAGAGGCGATGCACCATTCAACAGAACCGAACTACAAAAAGATAAAAATGGACTTTTCTTAACTAACAATCCCACTACAACTCCAATTGTATGCTATGGTGAATCAACATCTAATTGGGATCTCTTAACGGATATATATACAAATGACGAGGAAGTTGCTATATATGCCATAGAACCCTTTAACGGTCTTGCTTCTTCCGAGGATGTTTCAAACGGATATTACGCAATAGTTGTTTTGGACAACGAGGGAAACCCTCTTAATCACGTTTCCGTTGAACTTGGAGAAAGTGTTGCAACCATAGGTAAAAATAGTTTGAGTGAAACTGTAAAAACCCAAGCGGGAATAGCAATGTTTCTCAATCCTTCATATGATGTCCCGTATAAATTGAGTGTTGTAGATAATAATGGTCAATATTTCCCATACGAAAACACAGAATTTTATTTGGATAAAGAAACTCGTGTTACCTATATTGCTTTGAGTGCTGTTCCTACAGTTTCGGGTGTGAGTGTTTCGTATGAAAACACTTCTGAAAAAGTTAAAGACAAACTTAACAGTGTATTGACCTCAACATCCAATATTCTTCTTGCAGGTGTAGAGTCAGGAACTTTCGATATTAATAGTGAAACAGTTAAAATAAACAAATGGTTAATTGACGAAATCACTTTGAAAGTTAACTGCGGCATTGATACTAATGCGGAAATTTTAGGTCTTAAACTTTTCCAAGGTGGAGATTATATTGATGAGCAATATATTACAATAAACCAATCTCAGCCTCAAACCATTGGTGGAAAAAAGTTTGTTACAATTGAAATCACAATTGCAACCGAACATTTGAAACAAGAAGAAGATGTGTATGTTTCGGTAGAAACAAGCAGCGGGATTGTTCAAACAAAATTAAATGTACAGATTATTGAGTTTGCAATAACCGATGTGGATTTGTCGTGGATTTCAGAGGGTATTGATTTTGACGTAGATCAAGACATATCTGCGTTGCTTAAAGGCGTAGATAAAATTGATATTATTACCGGTCAAAAATATTTCCCAACTGTTGCAATTAAGGTAAAAAATGATACTTATGAGATTGCCATAAGTATTAGCAATGGTAATGAAAACCAAGATGATAAGATCGGTGAAGAATTGTTTGGAATGTTCGAAAAATGGGAGGTGTTCAAGTCTTATTTCGGTGGCTCTATTCTGTCAGAAAAAAATCCAGTTCTTGATTATTCTGAGAAGCACAGCAAATTTATTCACGAATTTGATGTGATGGGGCTTGTTGAAATTAAGTATAGTGAGGAAAACTCAAAACCGGAAATAGTCGCCGCCGGTATCCAAGCAGGAATTGAATTGGGATATAGCTGGGGACAGACATTCCAAGCAGTAGTTGTACCTATCCGAGTTGAGATTAAAGTATCGTTTGAAGGCACATTTACGTTCAAGTTGGAGTTTGACGATTCGCTTGCAAACACGTTGAAGACAAGTAACGCAGAAATTGAGTTGAAATTGGGACTTGATGTATATGGCGGAATCGGATGCAAACTTATCTCCGTGGGTGTATACGGAAAAGGCGAGATAAAAGTAATCATAGCTGTATTCCCTGATTTTGACACAAAACAGGCAACACTAAATGGTGAAATTGGACTGAGAGTAAAGTATTCTGGTTTGTTTGTTAAATGGAAAAGGATATTAAACTTTTGGCACCTAAAGAACCGTTAGTAATATATCAAAACCCCAAATATGATGTGTCGGCACTTTCTATTGCAGAATTATATGATGATTCTAATTATGAAATTGCTACAAGCTCATTTGAGCCTCAGCTTTTAACATTCTCTTTGAATGGAGTCACCGAGGAACAAGTCAATATGTATGATGGACTTGATCCTAAGATGATTCAAGTAGGTGATCTTATTTATATCGTGTATCACGATGATTTGGCAAGATACAACGCCGATGAAGAAAAATACTACTATACCTCATATAAGGATTCTTACAACTTCGAATCATACGACAAGTACAATTATCAGAAACTTGTATATCAAATTTATGATACTAAAAACCAAACACTCTCTGATGTTATCGTTTTAGATGATAATGGCTATTCTGATGGAGCATATGAGGTTTATTACAATGGAATAGATGTTGTTATCGCATATACTCAAATGAAAGAACAACTGGATGCGGCTGACTTCGCTTTGATAAATAATGCAGAAGATCCAAAAATGGATGAGTATGTAAAACTCTTTGAAGTTAAAACAGCCGTATTAAATGGAAAAGCATTTGAGGTGTCTAACAACACTCTAACTTCTGACGAATACTATGATATGAACCTCCGTGTTGGCGAAGTGAATGGACAAATCACCGCAGTTTGGGTACAAAATGCCGAAAACACGATGTTCGGAACGACGGATAACAACAATATGTCCATTTGGTATAGTGTTTACAACGGAACAACTTGGAGTGCCCCTGCTTGCTTGAAATCCGGTATAAATACGATCACCGATATTGAAATTGGCGAAAAGGGTGTTGTATATGTCACCGATACAAACAACGATTTGACCACCGTTGGTGCAGATAAGACAACAGAGGGTTATTCGGACAGATTGATAACAGTGCTTGATATGCAAGGAAATGTTGTACTCCTTACAACAGAAGAATCTGCTTATCACGACGTATCGTATTTTGCTGACGAAATTACGTATTATATGAGCAATAATCTGTACTCTATTGATACTAACGCAGCATACTTTGAAGAAGCAATTGCTGAGTTAACAGAAGATTATACTGTACTCGTAGATGCAGAAGGAAACGTAAAGGCTGTTCTTTTCGTAAATACAGTTATGTATGACGAGGAAACCGGTGCTGATGGTTCTAATGTATTTGCGATATTCTGCGATGGCGAAAACTGGGGTGCACCAATCCAAATTACCGATTTCGGTGCAGAAGTATTTGTGTCGGCATTTGATGCGGTTGATTTTGATGATAAAATCTTCATCTCGGCGTTGATATCCGAGGTTGAATATTCAGAAGAAGTAACTGACGAAGGTGACAATTATGCAACAATCAACCGTTTTGAAACTCTTTGGTTTGAATATCCTACCGATATCGTAATGGAAGAAATTTCTTACAATAGCGAAGATATCATACCAAATACCGATGCAACATTTACCATAAAAATTAAGAACAATGGATATAAAACCATTAAGGAACTTCCCGTGTTAGTCACGAGAAACAATTCAGATATTTACAACAATATTGTTGTAGATTTCTATGATGAAAATGGAGAAAGATTGACATCAGGAATATTATCCGGTCAAATGGCTTATATCAAAGTAGTTTTTAATGTCGGTGAGGCTGATGATACTCAAAAGTATACTGTAACAATTGGTGAAGAAACAAGGGAAGAACAGCTTTGGTACACCGATTATGCAGTTGTAGGAAAGCAAGTATTGATTGGCGATACTTACCATATCGTTGTATTGGTTACTAACAACGGATACATAAGTGGTTGTTATAATATTTCTGCTATTTGCAATAAAGAAGTAATTTGGAACAATAACGGTGTAGCAGTTGAGCTGAATGCGAGAGAATCGAAATACTTTATAGTCCCGCTTGAAACAACGATTGGAGAATCCAGCCGCCTTGTTGATGTTATTGTTGATGCAGAACAAGAAGCTATAGTATCTAATAATACATTGCTTATAAATGTTTCAACAGAAGAAGATTTGTCTGAGCAGGTCAAGTTGTCAACCAATGCGATTACTATTGATAGATCAATGGTAATTGACCAAGATTTTGAGGTATCATTCGAAGATAAATACATTTTGCAAAGTATTTTGATTAATGGTGCTGAATATGTTGGCGAATACGCAAATGAAGGCAACAAGATCTCTTTCAGCAAAGAATCTATGGCTGAAGCTTTCTCTGAAAACGGAATCTATACTTTGACATTCGTATTCGTCGACGACAGTGAGATTGAAAAGACTTCAACGTTTGTAGTAACAATGACAGAGTTCTTCACGATCACGTGGGTTGTCGATGGTAAAACGATGTATGAAGAATATGAGGTTGGTGCTCAATTAGTTCCGATAATGCCTTCTAAAGATGCAGATGAATACTATACTTACACATTTGATGGTTGGGATAAGCAACTTCAAATGACGGTTAACGGGGATGCAACTTATACAGGAACATTCTCCGAGCATCGTATTCAGTATGAAATTACTTGGGTGGTAGATGGAAACGAAGAAACTACTTTTGTTAATTCGTTGGAACTTCCCACACACGATGCACCTACAAAAGAATCTGATGCTGAATGGGATTATACTTTTGTTGGTTGGTCACCAGTAATTGAAGAAGCAACAAAGAATTGCACCTATATCGCAGAATTTGCAAAAGCTCCGAGAAAATACACGGTAACGTGGAAAGTCAACGGAGCAGAAGTAACAACTGAGCATACTTATAATGAAATTCCCTCAACGGATACACCTCAAAGCTATTCTGATAATGAATACTTCTATACGTTCAAGGGATGGGATAAGGAAATTGCTCCTGTTACAAAGGATATAGTGTATACGGCACAATGGAACGCTGAACCTGTTAATTACACTATAACGTGGAACATTGATGGTGTTAAGAGTTATTCCAATTACACTTATAACCAAATCCCCGAATATGGTTCCATTCCTACAAAGGCATCTACCGAGCAATATGATTATGTCTTTACCGGATGGTCGCCAGAGATTTCTGCTGTGACTACAAATGTAGAGTATGTTGCTCAATTTGAAGCGATACTGCGCAAATACACAGTTAAGTGGATAATTGATGGCGTTTCGGAAGAACAAGAACTGTATTATGGCGATCTTCCTACACATTTCAATCCTACTAAAGCTTCTGATGCTCAGTATGATTATGTTTTTGCGGGTTGGAATAAAGAGCCTTCAACTGTGTATGGCGATCAAGAGTATATTGCACAGTTCACACCCGTTTTGAGAAAATACACAATCACTTGGATTGTAGATGGTAGCGAGTATAGTTCCTCTGTATATTACAACTCTATGCCTTCCTTTATGGGATTGCCTTCAAGAGAAGGAACTGCGCAGTATTCTTACATCTTTGCTGGTTGGACTCCCGAGGTAGAAATTGTTACGGGTAACAAGACTTATACTGCTGTGTTTGAACAAGTTGTTAACACTTATACAGTTACTTGGGAAATCGGTGATGAATCCTATACTGATACATATCAGTACGGAGAAATTCCCGAATTTGATGGTGCACTGTTTAGTGAATTTGCAGATGAAAGCCATTGTTATGTCTTTACTAACTGGGATAAGGAGCTTGTTGCAGTAACACAAGATGTTACATACGTTGCTTCTTTTGAAAATAGAAACGAGCACAACTTTACAAGCAATGTGGAAACCAATGAGTATGGTATTCAATACACCGTTTACACGTGTGAATGTGGTTA
The DNA here is from genome assembly GCA_017453335.1 of Clostridia bacterium. The sequence goes on along the minus strand of JAFTKI010000005.1, from coordinate 44,529 downwards.
CTCGTATAGCGTTATTCCCGAAAGCACTCCCTCTATCAGTGTAAAATCGGATTCTACCATTGCAGGATCTGTAGCAGAGATTGAAATCATTGTTAAAAATAACCCCGGTGTTTTGGGTGCTGTTTTGACCATTGAATATGATGAAGATCTCAAATTGCTCTCTGCTGAAGCAGGTGAAGCTTGGTCTACATTGAATTTGACACTTCCCGGAACCTATGATAACGCTTGTAGCTTTGTATGGGATGGTGTGTCAGATGTTGATGCTAACGACGGTACAATTTTGAAATTGCGCTTCGAGGTGTCTGCTAATGCAAGCGTAGGTGATGAGTACAGTATATCCGTTAGTTATCGTGCAGGCAGCATTGTTGGAGAAAACAATGCTTCTGTTGCATTTATGACTTATGCTGGTGTTGTTACTATCGATGAATATTCGTATGGTGATGTTAATGGTGATGGATTTATTGATGTAACCGATGTAATCCTTATCAGACAGCATCTCGCAGGTGGATACGACGTTGAAATAAATACCGACACTGCGGATGTTAACCTTGATGGTTATGTTGATGTAACTGATGTAATCCTCATCAGACAATATCTTGCAGGCGGATACGGAGTTGTTTTAGGACAGAAACAAAATTAAAGTAATCATTGCGTGCATATCCTTTATTCAAAATGAGTAAAGGATATGCACGCCAACCCCAAGGTATATACCATATAGTGTATCAATTAAAAATATAGATAACAAAAAACGCCACCTTAGACTTTCATCTAAGATGGCGTTTTTCTGTTCGTATCAGAGCGAAACCTTGACGGCGAAGCCGCCGCTAAAGAAGTAGGTGTTCGTCCAATACACGTTTGGTGGAGATGAGGAGAATCGAACTCCTGTCCGAAAACCCATCCATACAACCTTCTTCGTGGACAGTCTGTTATTTGAAATTCCCGCCGAGGAGCGCGAACAGACACGCTTTCTTCATTGGTAGCCCTTTTTTGCATGATCGGCTCAAGTGCGAAACACCGATGCATGTTCACCGCTGAGATGACGTTCAGTCCAAAGCCGCGGTATTCATTGGAGGAACGGGTGGTCCGCAGACCACGGCACTGCCGGTTTTACGCCGCGAGGGCGTAAAACTTAGGCAGCCATAGCAACAGTATTGTTGTCGTTTATTTTTTTAGTTTAGGCAGTTTACGAGATTACCCGGCTCGCCACGCTTATCGTATTTCAGAATCCCCGTCGAAACCATTGCACCCCCATTGTGGGTACTTTTATATTATATCGCATTTTCCTCCGTTTGTCAACTGTTGTTTTTCGCAAAAAATGACAATCCTTGTACAGAGCCGAAAAGCACGCTCCCGCAAAAGCGGGAGCGTGCTGCTTTTATCGGAAGCTGATCTCACCCAACCATTTTACAACGGTCTCATAGGTCAATTCCGCATAAAGATTATTCATCTGGTTGTTGGTAACGTACAGCTTGGCGTCCTCCTCGCTGTAGCCGTACTCGACCAGATCCTCTACAAAGGAGGCGAAAAGCGTTGCATATTCCTCGTCCGTCCAGCTCAAGCCTTCCGTTCGGAAGATCTGTTCACTGATCAGATAGGGGATCGCGGTATTTTTGGCATCCAGCAAAAAGGCTTCCTCGCTGAATCCAAAGTATTGGCACGCCAGCTCGTATTCCAAGCCGTAGCGGTGTGCGTACATGTGTGCGTAATCCAAGGAGTACTGGTAGAAATACAGATAGCTTTCCTCGGGCAATTCGGCATTTCGCACGTGATCCTCCAGGACGGTGGTGAAGGCAAGGGTTCCTGCCATGTCCGCTGCAAGTCCTTCCACCCACTCCTCATAGGTGTCATAAATCAAGGTGGTGTAAACGCTGAACTGCTCCTCGGTCAGACGAACGTCATAGATGGTGTCCAGCGTCATCGTGAACACAGCGTCTACACCTGCAAGGGATGCCTCACCGTAATTTTCGGGGAAGGTGACGTTTACGTCAAAGGTCTCTCCAACGCTGTGACCGATGATCCCCTCAGCGAAGCCCGGAATGTAACCGCTGTTGTAAAGAATGCTGATCTCCTGATCGTACGCGGTTCCACCGCTGAAAGCCACGCCGTTTACCGTTCCCACGTAATCAATGATCACGATATCGCCAAATTGTGCGGGACGGTCGGTAATGGTGGGGCATTGCTCGATTCCCGCGGAATAATAGTCAGAGAAGATCTCCACGCGTGCCTCGGCGATCGCACTCTCGCGCAATGCATAAGCCTTGTAATCGGGAAGTGTAAACAGCCCGTCGAAATCCATCTCGGAATATTTGGGGAAGGCGTACGAGGGATGCGCGGTCGGAGCCGTATCGCGGCGTGTGTATTCCAATTCGCTTTTGACCTCGCCGTTTTCATCCTTGATGTACAGGGTCATCGTGTCTGCGTCGGCGTCAAACAGAAAAGCATAATCTACGTCGGACAGGGTCAGAACCAGCGTAGCGGTGTCCTCTGCATAGGTGTAAGTCGCCTCCTGGACGGCATAATATTCATAGTAACCCAATTGCAGGGAATAGAATTTTGCCGCATTGGAATCCTTGATGATCTCCATTGCAACGGAGCTGCTCGTATTGGAGTAATACCAAAAGCCAAAAACAGCTGCGGGGATCGGAGCTTCATCATCTTCATCAGGGGTAGACGATGGATCATCAGGTAAGGTCGAAGAGTCTTCCGTGCCGGATGTGGTATTTTCTTGTGAAGCTGTATCGGTGGAGTCCTTCTTGTGATTGCTCTTGTTCTCGTTGCAGGCGGACAGCGTCAAAGCGACGACCAGCAAAAGGAGCAAAAGCGACATCCATTTTTTCATGAATTGATCCTCCTTGGTTTGAAATCTCTTCTATTATACCCGATTTTTGACGGATTTGCAAGAGGTGCGACCGAAAGTTATTGGTTCATTCATAATTCTCCCACAGATCGGTCGAATTTTGATACTTTTCGGTGGCAGAACGCGAAAACGTGCATACAATGTTAGCGAAGAGAGGTTTTCTCTGAATTCATCATCAAAGGAGATAGAGGGTATGGCAGAAAACAGATGCTTGAATACACCCGCGGGCGCGTCTCGGGAAACGGTGTGTATTGATACCAACCGCGTGTTGGATTCCTGCCGCGACCGTGATTGCTTTGAAAACGTGCGTGTATATCTTTCGGACTTTGGCAACGAGGTTTTGGAGCGCACGGGAGCGATCCGCGCAAAATGTGCAAATATCGTATGGACGTTTATCGGAATTGATCCGATCCAATTCAACCGCGGCTTTTACGCGGTAACCGTTCGCTTTTACGTCAAGCTCGTATTTGAGGCTTGTGTAGGCGGATGCGGACACTCACAGGACATCGAGGGGATTGCGATTCTGGAGAAGCGCGTGATCCTGTACGGCGGCGAGAGCAACGTCAGCGTTTTCAAGGGCAATGGGTGTAGCGATTTTTGCGGATGTCCGAATCCCAATTCGTGCGAAAACCAAGGTCCCACGGCGGTCGTTGAGGTCGTCTCTCCCGTGATCCTCGGCACGAAGATCATGGAAAAGGCATCCGAGTGCAACTGCTGCTGTTGTTGCTGTGAGAACGACCTGCCCGAGCGTGTTCTCTCGTCCTTGGATGCACCGCTGAATTTTGACGACGGAGAATATGGAAACGGCGGAGGAAGCAGACGCTATCTGACGGTCTCCCTTGGCATTTTCTCGGTGGTTCGTCTGGTGCGTCCCGCGCAGTATCTGGTGCAGGCGGTGGAATACTGCGTTCCCGAAAAGGAATGCGTACCCGTGGAAGAGGACGATCCTTGCCGCGTGTTCCGCTCAATGCCGTTCCCGACAAGCGAATTTGCCGCTGCTTGTCAGCCTGTTCCAACCGCAACCGCCGACCGTCCGTCCCGTTGCGGCTGCAATCATTGAATCCGATCATTCAAGAAAAAAGAAGCGGGAAGCTTTTCAAAAGCTTCCCGCTGTTTTTTCGTCTTTGACGATATATTCGCACTTGCCCTCGCCGCGAATGCATTCAGGCGTGATAACAACCTCAAACACGTCGTCACGAGAGGGGATCTCGTACATAATGTCGGTCATCGTGCTCTCCAGAATCGAGCGCAAGCCGCGCGCGCCCGTTTTTCTCTCGATCGCAAGGGAAGCAACTGCCTCCAGTGCCTCGGGGGTAAAGGTGAGCTTTACGCCGTCCATTTCGAACAGCTTTTCATACTGCTTGACGAGCGAGCTTTTCGGCTCGGTCAGGATCCGCACCAGCGCCGCCTTGTCAAGGTCGCACAGGGGAACGATCACGGGGATACGTCCGACCAGCTCGGGGATCAAGCCGAATTTGACGATGTCGTGGGGAACGACGTCGCGGAAAACGCCGGTATCGGTTTTCTCCATGCGTTTCTTGATTTCTCCGCCAAAGCCGATGACAGAGTTACCCTTACGGCGCTCGATGACCTCCTCCAAGCCCTCGAAAGCACCGCCGCAGATGAAGAGAATGTTCTGCGTGTTGATCTGGATAAACTCCTGATTCGGGTGCTTACGCCCGCCTTGCGGGGGGACGTTGGAGACAGTCCCCTCGAGGATCTTCAAAAGTGCCTGCTGAACCCCCTCGCCCGAAACGTCACGCGTGATCGAGCGATTTTCGCTCTTACGCGCGATCTTATCGATCTCATCGATATAAATAATCCCGCGCTCTGCAAGCTCGATGTCGTAATCCGCTGCCTGAATCAGTCGGAGCAGAATGTTTTCTACGTCCTCGCCCACGTATCCCGCCTCGGTCAGCGTGGTTGCGTCTGCGATCGCGAAGGGCACCTTCAGCGTTTTCGCCAGTGTTTGCGCAAGATAGGTTTTACCGACACCCGTCGGGCCGATCAGGAGCACGTTGCTTTTTTGCAGCTCGATCTCGTTATCGTCCGTCTCGTTCTGCTGATCCTGCTCCTTTTTCTTGCCCTTACGCGCCTGCTGCTTGACTTGCATCGTTAAAATCCGCTTGTAATGATTGTATACCGCAACGGAGAGGGCGATCTTTGCCTCGTCCTGACCGATAACGTACCGATCCAAGGATTCCTTGATCTGCATGGGGCGGGGAAGCTCCGAAAAGGAAAGCTCTTCCAAGGACTGCTCATCGGGAAGCGTTTCGCTGAGCAGTGTATTGCATGCCTCGACGCAATAGTCGCAGATATAGGCGCCCGTCGGAGAGGGGATCAGGAAGTCGACCTGATGCTCGTTTCTGCCGCAAAAGGAGCAATGACGCAGTTTTTGGTTATTGCCGCCTTGGTTTGTCGTGTTAGCCATGAATGTGGTCTTTTCCTTTCTGCCGTATCGGATCAGGGACGCTTTGCAACGATTTTATCAACCAGACCGTATTCCAGCGCTTCCTGTGCCGTCATATAGTTGTCGCGGTCGGTATCGCGCTCAATCACGTCGATCGGCTTGCCCGTGTTTTCGGACAGGATCTGATTCAAGGTTGCCTTGATGCGCAAAATCTGCTTTGCTTGGATCTCAATGTCGGTTGCCTGACCGCGTGCGCCGCCCAAGGGCTGATGGATCATGATCTCGCTGTGGGGGAGTGCAAGTCGCTTTCCCTTCGTCCCCGAGGAAAGCAGGAACGCGCCCATGCTTGCCGCCATACCAATACAGATGGTGGATACGTCGCACTTGATGAACTGCATCGTGTCGTAGATCGCCATGCCCGCGGTGACCGAACCACCGGGGGAGTTGATATAGAAGGAAATGTCCTTGTCGGGATCCTGTGCCTCCAGGAACAGCATCTGCGCTACGACCAGGGAAGCAGTGGTATCGTTGACTTCGTCGGAAAGAAACACGATGCGGTCATTGAGCAAACGGGAGAAAATGTCATAGGAACGCTCACCACGGCCGGTTTGCTCTACCACCATGGGGACGAGTGCGTCGCGTGCGTAATCTTTTGTATCGAACATCTTTACATACCTCTTTTCCAATGAAATGATGAACCGGAAATAGCAACTGCAACTTCCGGTTCAAACAATTTGATTCTTACTTTACGATTGCGTTCTCTTTTACGAGATCCATCGCCTTCTTAACCTTCATATCCTCTGCGATGGAATCCTCGGGAATCAGCTCGCGAACCTTTTCCACTTCCATCTGATACTCTTCGGCGATACGCTTGAATTCATTGTTGATATCGGTCTTGGTGACCTTGATCTTTTCCAGCTTAGCGATCTTCTCAAGAGCCAGTCTGAGCTTTACCTGCTTCTCAGCCTGGGGTCTGAGCTGCTCACGCAGCTTATCGAGATCCATACCCGTATACTGGAAGTAGGTCTTCAGATCCAGACCCTGCATGCGCAGGCGGTTGTCGTAATCGCGAACGAAGTTTTCGGTTTCTGCAACGAACATTGCCTCGGGAATGTCAGCCACCAGCTTTTCGATCAAAGCATCAAGAATTGCGGTTTCAAACTGATTGTCAGCCTCGGTTTCATGTCTCTTTGCAATTTTTGCCTTGACGTCGGCACGATATTCATCCATCGTGTCAAATTCGGAAACGTCCTTAGCAAAATCGTCGTCCAGCTCGGGCAGCTCGATGTGCTTGATCTTGAGAATCTGCGTCTTGAAGACGGCAGCCTTGCCTGCGAGCTCCTTGGCGTGATACTCGGTGGGGAAGGTGACGTTGACGTCAAAGTCCTCACCGATCTTGTGACCGACGATCTCTTCCTCGAAGCCGGGAATGAAGTTGCCGGAGCCGAGCTTCAGGGGATAGTCCTCGCCCTTGCCGCCCTCGAAAGCGACACCGTCGACGAAGCCCTCGTAGTTGATGTTGCAAACGTCGCCCATAACGGCAGCAGCGTCCGTAACCTCGATTTCGCGGGAGTTGCGCTCGCGAACCATGTTGATCTCTCTTTCGATCTCCTCGTCGCTGACCTCCGCGACCTTCTTTTCTGCCTCAATACCGAGGTAGTCAGCGATCTTTACGTCGGGCTTGACGGAAAGCTTAGCGGACATAACAAGACCCTTATCGTCGATGGAAACGATATCAAATTCGGGCTGACCGACCATGTTCAGCTTGGATTCCTTGAGCGCTGCATCAAACGCATCGGGAAGCACCTCGTTTACAGCATCCTCGTAGAAAAAGCCCTTGCCGTACATCTTTTCGATGATGGAGCGGGGAGCCTTGCCCTTGCGGAAGCCGGGAACGGAAATCTTTCCGACCTGCTTGCGATACGCATTGGAAACAGCCTTGTCAAAGGTTTCTTTGTCAACCGAGAATTCCAACGTGTATACGTTCTTTTCGGTCTTTTCGGATTTGATCAAACTCATGTTTTTTAAGTCCTCCAAATTCAAATGGTAGTTTTTTCATACAACTTATATTGTATAATTTTTTCGCCGTTTTGTCAATAGTTTTTTCAAAATTCGGTGATATAAATAATTTTTCAAGCAAAAGAAACGGGCAATGGTGCAAAATTGAGATAGTCTGCGGCGCATAGGACAAATTCGATCCCCTCAAAGAAGGAACTGCTTGGTGCATGGTACGCACTGTGAATGTGTCCAAAGTAACAGCGTTGAATTCCGTACTCCTGCAAAACGTCCGTGATTTCGCGGCAAACGAACTCGTTCCAAACGGGCGGAAAGTGCAAAAAGACCGCAATGGGCTTGCCCGTGTTTTCGGGAAGCGCTTGCAGAGCCTTAGCCTCGTCAAGGCTCATACGAAGACGAATGACCTCGCGATTGACGATCCGCAGATAGTCTACGCTACCGACCGTATTCTGCTGTGCTTCCTCCACGAACCAGCCGCGCGTGCCGCAGGCGATGCAATCCTCCAGGGCGTACGCGTTGTTGTAGAGCATCTGAACGGTTTGCACGCCGTGCTCCTTGAAAAAGGCGTTCATCTTGGAGGCGGTTGACCACCAGAAATCGTGATTTCCTTTTCCGATCAGCTTCTTCCCGGGTAAGCTTTCCAAAAAGAGCAGATCGGGCAAGGCGTCTTCTAATTTCAGGCTCCAGGAGATATCGCCGGGAATGATGACGGTGTCATCCTCGCGCACCACTGCCGTCCAGCCGCGCCGAAGCTTATTCATATAATCCTTCCAGCGTGACCCGAATTTTTCCATGGATTTGCTTCCGTCCGAGGACAGATGCAGATCGGCAATGACAAAAAGCGACACGGTGAAACACTCCTTTCCAACGCATATTTGCAGAGCTTTTCGGATAGACTAACGGTGTGAAAGATGGATCTTTCGCACCCGTAATTTTATAAAAGAAGGGGAAACTGTAACATGGAAGAAATGAAGAATCACTGCAGCAGCGGTAGCTGCAAGCACATTAAGGGCATCAAGTGCAACGTGCAGAACTGCTACTATCACGATTGCGAGACCTATTGCACTGCCAACGAGATCGCCGTAGGCCCTCACAGCGCAGTCAGCTCGGGCGAGACGCTTTGCGCGACCTTCAAGCCGAAGGAAAACTGACCCGAATTGATCTTGGCACCGTCCAAGCCGTACTGGCTTGGGCGGTGCATTTGTTTCGGATCAGATTTCGAGGTAATCCAGAACTGCCTGTGCCATCTCCTCGCGCTTGACGACCTTGGTAAAGCGCACCTGGCGGGAAGCAAGACCCGCAAGCGGATAGGGAATGGACGTGCCCGTAGCCTCAGCCAGCTCATCCAGCGCCTCCAGATCACTGCTTGCAGCTTTTCCCGTGACCGATCGATAGACGTTGTTGGCGAACTTGTAGGGGCTCGCGGTGGAGTCGATCACCATCGGACGGGTATCGTTGGTGTCCGCAACGTATTGCTTTGCGGCGCTGATCGCGACGGCGGTGTGTGTGTCGGAAAGATAGCCGTTTTCCGCATAGGTCTCGCGAATGGTTTTAGCGGTTTCCGCCTCGTCCGCGAAATAACCGACGAAGTTTTTACGGATTTCGTCAAGCACTGTACGCTCGACCGTATAGCAGCCGTCTTTTTTTAGCTGCTCCATGTAAGCGGCAGTCTTTTCACTGCCTGCCGTGAAGTAGAGCAGGCGCTCCAGGTTGCTCGAGATCAGGATATCCATCGAGGGGGACATCGTGAGATAGAAGTCACGGTTGCGGTCGTAGGTTCCCGTGCGTAAAAAGTCGGTCAGAATGTTATTGGCGTTGGAGGCGCAGATCAGCTTGCCGATCGGAAGCCCCATCAGCTTTGCGAGATACGCCGCAAAGATGTTACCGAAGTTGCCCGTGGGAACGCAGACGTTGAAGCACTCTCCCGCACGGCATGTGCCATTGGCGATCAGATCGCAGTATGCCGAAACGTAATATACGATCTGGGGCGCCAGACGTCCCCAGTTGATGGAGTTCGCGGAGGAGAAGAAATAGCCGTTTTCCTGAAGCTTTTCCGCCATGGAAGCATCTCCGAAAATGACCTTGACACCGGTCTGGGCGTCATCGAAGTTGCCCTCGATCGCGCATACGTTGACGTTTGCACCTGTCTGTGTAGCCATCTGCAGCTTTTGTACGCGGCTGACACCGTCCACGGGATAGAAGACCATGATCTTGACGCGATCAATGTCCTTGTAGCCCTCCAAGGCGGCCTTGCCCGTGTCTCCCGAAGTCGCGACCAAAATCAGCGCCGTGCGCTCCTCGCCCGTTTTGACCAGTGCGCGGGAGAGCAGTCGCGGCATGATCTGCAACGCCATATCCTTGAACGCCGCCGTCGGGCCGTGCCACAGCTCCAGCACCTTGTAATTGTCACAAAGGTCGACTAAGGGGGCCGCGCCGCCGACGAAGGATTTTTCGTCATAAGCGGCGGTGCAGTCTGCCAGCAGCTCCTCATAGGTGTAATCGGTCAGGAACTTGGAAAGAATCTTTGCCGCGCGAACAGGGTAGGATTCCTTGCAAAGCGCGACGATCTCATCCATTGAGAGTGAGGGAACGCTTTCGGGAACGAAGAGCCCCCCGTCCTCCGCCAGCCCCTGCTTGATGATCTGTGCCGCAGACGCATTGGCTGCGTTTTGACTTCTTGTGCTTTTGTACAACATGATTTTATCTCCTGTCAATTGGTTTCTTGGATATATTGATTGGCGAAGCGATAGGCGTTTTCAAAGAAGATCGCGCGGATCGTCTGTTCGCCGTAATTTCGTTTTTGCATATGCTCTGCAAGGAGCGGAAGGAGGGAGAGGTCGGAGAGATCTGGGGGCAAGGTCGCGCCATCCATGTCACAGCCGAGGCACAGCGCGTGCTCGGCACCTCTGCCGAGAAAATAATCGATTTGCCGCAGGACGTCCTCTGCTGTGGCATCCCCGTTCTCACGCAGAAACGGCGTATGTAGGTTGAGCCCGATGATCCCATGCTGCCCAAGGATCGCGTCGATCTGCGCCTCCCGCAGATTTCGCGCGGCGGGGCAGAGCGCGTATGCGTTGGAGTGGGAAGCGATCGCGGGAATGCGATGGATCGCGGCAATTTCAAGCATTTGTTCGGCAGAACGAAGCGATGCATGGGAAAGATCGGGGATCATCCCGATGGAGCACGCGCGGGTAAGTGCTTGCTTTCCGAATTCGGTCAAGCCCGTGTCGGTGTCATATGCGCCGCCGATACAGCTCTCGCCCTTCCAAAGCGGCGTCAGGATCCGCACGCCCATTTTCCAAAGCGTATCAACGCGCTCGATCCGTCCGCAAAGAATCCTTGCATCCTCGACCGAGAGCAGAAGAGAGGCAGTGGGGCTTTCCTTTTCGGGGCATGCCGTGCAGAGCTTGGCACGGCACTCCAAAAGGGCATCGTCCTGTTTCAAGCGTTCAAGCATCTCTCCACAGCGTACCCAACCGCTCTCGTCGTCGAGTGTCGGATGCGTCCAGAGCGCCATGACCTGTATGTAACGGTCGAACGGTGCGGCGCGCTCCAAGGATACCGCCAAACGGTTGGCGGTCAAAGCTTGCTTCGTTTCGTACATCGTCCATGCGGTGTCTGCGTGCAGATCAAACAGGGATAGCTGCATATCGGCTCCTTTCAGTAAGCACCCTTGATATGGTGGATGCTTGCAACGCGCGGGCGGGAAGCATCGGAGTTCTTCAGCAGTTGAATCTCGATTACGTCCATCCGAGGGCTCCGTTGGGTTGGGTGCTCAAACAGATATTGCCGTGCCGCGCGGCGTGTCAGCGCTTGTTTTTCGCTTCTGACAGCAGTTTTCGGAGGCGGCGCGTCCGCGATCGTTTCCTTGGTGTAGGTGCGTGTTTTGACCTCGACGAAGGCGACCGTGCGAAAGCGTGTGGCAATGATATCGATTTCCATGTGTCCCGTGCGCCAATTGCGTTCTCTTACAGTATATCCGCGCAAGCGCAAATAGCGCACAGCAATTTTTTCGCCATAGTCTCCGATCTGCTTATTCGTATCAAGCTTCATCGTCGTTCAGAAAGCGAATGAATTGCTTTCGGTGAATGGGGGAAGGCCCATATGTACGCAGTGCCGCCATGTGCTGAGGGGTTCCGTAGCCCTTGTGCTTGGCAATGCCGTACTGAGGATAGAGGCGATCCAGCTCCAGACAGCTACGGTCACGCGCGACCTTTGCCAGAATCGACGCGGCGGCTATGCTGGGGCTTGTTGCGTCTCCTTTGATCACGGCACGTGCGGGGATCTGAAAATCTCTTGCGATGTTTCCGTCGATCAACGCGAAATCCGCACGAACGGAAAGCCCATCGATGGCGCGGCGCATGGCAAGCAGATCCGCTTCGAGAATGTTCATCTCGTCGATCTCCTTGACCGACGCACTTGCAATGCAGTAAGCCACTGCGTTTTCAACGATCACGTCGAACAGCGCCTCTCGTTTTTTCGGTGTCAGCTTCTTGGAGTCGTTCAATCCCTCGGGGACAAAGCCTTCCGGAAGGATGCACGCCGCCGCGAATACGTCGCCGCACAAGGGCCCGCGCCCTGCCTCGTCCACACCGCAAACGGCAGTATAGCCCTGCGCGCGCAGCTCATTTTCCAAAGTAAACTCAAGCATGCAGCTCCTCCTTGGAGTATCGGTCAAGCGTGACGCGACCGATCTTGCAGTTTCGGAATTCGTCCAACAGCATAAGCGAGGTGCGTTCGGTGTTGATCTCACCGCCGCTGATCAGAAAGCCGCGTTTTTTTCCGATGGTCAGAAACAGGTCGTAATCCGACAGCTCGGCGTACTGCTCCATGTCTCCCAGCTTATAGCGCTCGGAAAGCATCTTGGGGTAGAGCAGTCGCAATCTTTTGCAAAGCACGACCGCCAAGGATTCGGTATCCAGAACGCCGTCGCGGATCGCGCCCGTCAGGGCAAGATTCTCTCCCACGCGTCGCTCCTCGAACTTTGGCCAAAGGATTCCGGGCATATCCAAAAGATCAATGCCGATCTTGGTCGAAACCCACTGCTTGTCCAGCGTCACGCCCGGGCGATTTTCGACCTTTGCCTTTTTGTTGCCGCAAATGCGGTTGATCAGGGAGGATTTTCCTACGTTTGGAATGCCGAGCACCATGGCGCGAATGCGTCTGCCGTGCATCCCCTTTTCCTCGTATCGGCGTAATTTGTCCGCCAGAATGGTGCGGATCATGCCCTCCATGCGCCCCAGTCCCTCGCCTGTAACGCAATCGGTCAGGAGGCACCTTGTGGAGGAATTGGTGTATCGCTCGATCCAAAGCGCGTTCTGCGCAGGATCGGCAAGGGAAGCCTTGTTGAGCAGAAGCAGCGTGGGCTTTCCCTCGGTCAGGCGCGTGATCTCGGGATTGCGTGAGGCGTAAGGGATACGCGCGTCCAGGATTTCGATAACGATGTCAACGTTTTTCAGGTTCTCGGAGATCATACGGCGCGTTTTCGCCATATGTCCCGGGAACCATTGAATGGTTTCGGATGGCATACAATACCTCAGAGCTTTCTAAAAATTCAAATTGTGTCAGGAGAAGACCGTAAAAGGAGACAGGCGTGCGACCACCTTTCCAAGTACGCATCTCTCGTCCACGAAGGAGATCGCGTCGTCACGGCTGTCCTTGGAATTGTTGCGGTTGTCGCCCATTACGAACAGGTGATGCTCGGGCACCTTTACCGTCAGGATTTCCTCACCGTTGACGATCTCGTAGCCGGGATGCCCTGTGATCTGGCTGTCAACGAGGTAGCCGGCGGTCTGTTGTCCCTTGCTGTTGAGGAAGATCGCGTGGCTGTCGGCATATTCCTTGCCGTCCACCGTGATCTTGGCGGTCGTAAAATTGATAACGAGCGTTTGTCCGCCTGTGGCGATGACGCGCTTCACCAGCGTTTTTTCCATGTTGGATTCGGGATCGGTCATATGGAAGATGACGATATCATCCTGCTCGGGGGTGTATCCAAGCTCGCTGACAAGGAGATTCTCGCCGCTGAAGAGCGTTTTTACCATGGAGGGACCGTCCACGCGACAGAGCCGAATGGCAAAGGTAAAAAGCATAAAAACGACGAAAAGCGAAATGATGAACATTTCAAACACGTCAAACAGCCCCTTGACGAAGCCGCGGCGCGGTGCGCGCTCGGGTGTTTGATTTTCCAATTCTTGATGCATGGGGGGATCCTTTCGTTTATCGGATCAAAAGATCCATCAGTGTGTAGCCGTTTTCCAGATAGCGGTTTTGTGCGGCAGCAGTCTCCTCGCAGAATTTGGACACGCCGCATGCCTCCGTTTTCGAATCGTAGATCAGGAAGGGAACGGGATCAATCGTATGTGTGCGCAGACGGATCGGGGTGGGGTGGTCGGGAAGGATCATGATGCGGTATTCTTCTCCCGTGCTCTCCAGATACTCATATACGGGCTTGAGGATCTTTTGATCGATCCGCTCGATCGAGAGCACCTTGTTTTCCGCCTCGGCTCTGTGACCGCACTCATCGGGGCCCTCAACGTGAACGTATACGTAGTCAAATCCGTCCTTGAAGGCATTGATCGCGGCACTTGCCTTGCCATCGTAGTTGGTGTGTACGTTGCCCGTCGCGCCCTCTACGTCGATGGAATGCATCCCCGCACAAAGACCGATGCCCTTGATAAGGTCGACCGCCGAGATCACCGCGCCGCTAAGATCCCACTTTTCCTTAAAATTGGGAAGCTGCGGCTTTTTACCCGGACTCCAGAGCCACGCGGAGTTGGCGGGCTTGAGTCCGCGTGCGCGGCGCGCCTCATTGACGGGGTGGTGGTTGAGGATGTCGTAGCTTTTCTTCATCAGGTCGTAAAATTCCTTGCCGCCGTTTTCCGCTTTGGGCAGGTACTCACCGATGCGCTGTCCCAGAATATCGTGGGGGCGCATGAAGGGATAGCGGTCGTCGCCGTTCTCCCAAAGAATGCAGTGACGGTAACTGACGCCTGTGTAGAAGTGGCGGTACTCGGTGCCAAGCTCTGCCTCCAGCGCACGGATCAGTTCGTCGGCCTCTGCCGTCGTGATCTCGTCGGCACTGTGGTCGAGAATGATCTTGTTATCGTAGTCCTCCTCCTCGGAGAGTGTGACCACGTTACAGCGGTAAGCCGTTTGATTGGGTTGCATGTCCAGTCCCATACTCAGCGCTTCCAAGGGGGAGCGCCCCTTGGAATAGATCTTGGGATCGAAGGAGAGGATTGCCATATTTGCAGTGTCGCTTTCGGGAACCATGCCCTCGGGCACGTTCGATACCGTTCCGACGACTGACTTGGCAGCCAGTGCGTCCATCGTAGGCTTGCTTGCGACCTCCATCGGGGTTTTTCCGCCGAAAATCTCATTTTTTTCATCCGCCATTCCGTCGGGAATCAGAACCAGATACTTCATTGCTTGCTATACGCGTCCTTTCGCTGAAAAATCACATTATATTATAACATAAATTTCAAGAAAGTACAAGTATCATAAGAAGATTTTTTCACAAAAGCCAAGGTTTTTACAAAACGGACAAAAAACGGGAATTTCTATTGCATTCCTGTGGGAAATCTGTTATAATGAAATCACGGAAAAGAGAAAGGAGGACGTGGTTATGGCTGAACGCCGCCGTTATTTTACCGACTGGCGCAACGCTTGGAAACGGCGTGGGGAACGCTTTGAGGCGTTTTTGGAAAATCGGATCTTCGGGAATCCGCGCGTGCAGCGCCTGATGCCGTTTATACGTCCGCTCCTGATCTATCTCTTCGTCTTTCCCCTGATCGCGATTGGCGTGCCGTACTTTCACAAGGCGTTTTGGAAACGGGAGGGAACGGGCAATCTTTCCTATGCCGTCTACCTTGGCACTGCTGTGGAGCTGCTTTTGGTATTTGCCATTCTGCACTCCTTTATCCTGACCTTTGCGATCTACAATCGTCTGGAGCGCCGTCCATTTTTGGAACGGAATCCCTCCGAGTTTGACAAAAAGACCGAGCGAAAGCGGATCCTCTCCGACAGATCCCTTTGGATCGAGCTTTTGATGCTGTTGATGCTTTTGCTCCTACATCCCGTCTCCTGGGGCTTGCATGCCCCCTTTGATCTGATTCCCGGGGGTGACGGATGGCACCCGCTTTTGAAAAAGGGACTTCTGTTTGCCGTATTTTTCCCGATTCTGTTCTTGTTTGAATGGAAAGCGCGGATGTCGGCACGCCGCGTCTGGATCGAGGCGCCGTCCTTGATGATGCGCCGACAGATCTGGAAGTCAATGGAAACCAAAAAGCGCCGCCGATACGGGCTTTTGCGGATGAGCTTGCGTATTCTGGCGCACCTTGCGGTCTATTCGATCGGCATATGGGTTCTGCCGTTTATGATCGAGAACCTGTTGACCATTTTCTTCGCGATCATCGGCGTTCTGCTGCATCCCGTGCTTTGGATCATCGTTGGCATCTGGCTGCTTTGGATCTATCTGCGTGCTTTTTTTGCGCGTGCTCGTTTCCTTCGACGATTGAAAAAATCCTGCCGCAAAAACGGCTTTGAGCTCTTTGAGCTGAGGCGTGCGTACCGTTCGATCTTTTTCGATTTTTCCAGCTATACCTTTGGCGTTCGTGCGCACGGAAAGACCTTTTACTGCCGTCTTTTGTCCAGCGTCAAGCGCTCGAACAATATCCACGTCCATGCCGACGGAACGCTGCGCAGGCTTTTTACCGTTTCGATCCCACAGCTGGGGCTTCTTCGCGTTTACCGCAGGCGCGCGCTCGAGGAAAATCCGAACGATCGCTCGCTGGAGCTCTTTCACCTTTCCTCCGCCACGGATTATACCTTCGAGGCTGACGGGTATAAGGTTCTGTTGCTCAATCCCGTGGCGCGACGTGTGTATTCCGCCGATCCGAACGGAAAGCTCTATCCCTTGGATAACGGGGACCGTGTCGGAGAATACAAAATTTTTGCGGGCAACGCCTTTCTGCGTGCCTTGGAGCGTGATTGCGCCGACAAATAACACTAAGACTGCCGAATTTTGTACCGTTTTTTTGCATGAGAAAACGCAAACACTTTTATCGGACAATCGTCCGAAAAGGAGCTTTTATCATGAAAAAAACGGTACTGTTTTTATGTGCGATCTGTTTGGTATGCGTTTGTCTGGCGCTACCGACGCAGGCGAGTATCCGTTCCTACAGTTGGTATTGCGCACACGTAAAGGATCACGAGCGCCCTACCGTTGGAAGCGAGCTCGCGTTTGTCGAGGAGCTGGATGGGTATTATCTGGATCGGCGCGAGGAGGAAAAGGTCATTTATCTGACCTTTGACGCGGGCTACGAAAACGGCAACGTGGCAAGCATTTTGGATACGCTCCGAGAGGAAAACGTCCCCGCTGCTTTTTTCATTCTGGGGCACCTAATCACAAAGGAAACGGAGCTCGTCAAGCGTATGGCGCGCGAGGGACATACGGTATGCAACCATACGGTACACCACAAAAACATGTCGGACGCCACAAGCGAGACCTTTCTTTCGGAATTACGAGAGCTGGAGTCGCTCTACCGAACACACGTCGGCGAGGAGCTCTCCCCTTATTATCGCCCGCCCGAAGGACGTTTCAGCAGAGAAAATCTGGAGTGCGCCAAGGAAAACGGCTATAAGACCGTTTTCTGGAGCTTTGCGTATCCCGATTGGGATAACGAACGGCAAATGAGCGCCGAAAAAGCAAAGGCGATCATCTTAGACAACGTTCATAACGGAGAGGTCATGCTTCTGCATCCCACCTCCGCGACCAACGCCGCCATCTTGAAGGATGTGATCCAAACGCTCAAAGCACAGGGCTATCGCTTTGGTACGCTAGACGAATTAACGGGAGACGGCGCATGAGGGGCATGCTTTACAGGCTTGCTTCCGCCGCGGTGTGCATGCTGCTTTTGACGAGCCTGTGTACGGTTCGCACCTTTGCGCAGGTCGAGGTGTATCGATCGGTCAAGACCGACGATATGCGCATCGCTCTAACCTTTGACGACGGTCCGCACCCGCGGCAGACTGCCGAGATCCTTGCATTGCTGGAGCAATACGGTGTGCGCGCCACCTTTTTTATGGTTGGGGAAAACGTGAGTAATTATCCCGATGCCGCGCGTGCGGTCGTTCGCGCGGGACACGAGGTTGGAAACCACACCTATTCGCACGAGCATATCAAAAATTTGAATGCGGAACGTATGGAGGAGGAGCTGGAGCGATGCGAAGACGTTTTGGAGGAGCTACTGGAATATCACCCGCATCTGTTCCGTCCCCCCGAGGGAAAGATCACTCCGTTCGTGGAGGAATGTGCCGAGGACGGTGACTACGACTTGATCCTGTGGAGTCTGGATACGCGGGACTGGGAGGGGAAGAGCGCGGATGCGATCGTACAGGCTGTCCTGAATCGGATCCAACCGGGAGATATCGTTCTGATGCACGATTATATTGGATCCAACGGAAATACCGTACGAGCGTTGGAGCGCCTGCTGCCGGAGCTTCTGTCTCGCGGATACGATCTCGTAACGGTGAGTGAGCTTTTGGGGGATTGAATCGCGGGAAGCGCTCAAAACAAAAAAAGAACCGCTTTTGTTACTGTTTGATAGTAAAAGCGGTTCTTGAAGGGGAATCCTTATTGTTTCTTTGAGGTCAGTAAGGAAGCAATATCGGGAAACGGCTCCAGTGTTCGCGGCAAAATGCCGTTTAGATACGCAATAAGCGTTCCGTAATTGGTAACGGGAATGTCGGCGTCTTGACAAGCGCGCAAACGGTATCGCATATCGCGCTCGTTCAGCATACAGCCGCCGCAGTGCACCACCAACCGATAGGCGTGCAGATCCTCCGGAAATTCCGTCCCGGAAACGAATTCAAAGATTGGCTCGAATCCCAGATGATTGCGGATCCAATTCGGAAGTTTTACCGTTCCGATATCTTCGCATTGGCGGTGGTGTGTGCACCCCTCTGCAATCAGGATCCGATCGCCTGCCTTTACGGTATCGATTGCGGAGGCTCCCACCACGGCAAGAGGGAGGTTCCCCTTATAACGCGCCATGAGCATGGAAAAGGAGGTCAGCGGAATCTCTCTCGGCAATATTTTGCTGACTTTTCCGAACACCTGGCTGTCGGTGATTACGAGCCTTGGCGGCTGTACAAGATTTTCCAGCGTTGTCAAAAGCTCGGTGTCTCTGCAAACGACGGCACAGGCACCCGCATCCAAAACGTCTCGAATCGTTTGTTGCTGGGGTAAGATCAAGCGTCCCTTAGGGGCAGCCTTATCGATGGGAACGACCAATACGACAACGTCGCCTGCCTCAAGCAGATCCCCGACGATTCTGCGCTTGTTTTCTTCCGTTTGCGCCAGAAGCGCACAGCGATTTTTCAATTCTTCGATTCCCGTTCCCGCTTTTGCGCTTACCCATACGGAATCCTTTGTATTGTCCGGAACCGTATCCAAAAGATCCGCCTTGTTCCAAACGATCAGATAGGGAATCTCTCTTTCCTTTGCCGCCGCGATCAGATTCTCGTCGGCACGACTGATAGGCTGTGTGGAATCCGTTACGATCACGGCAAGGTCGGTTTTGTTTAAGACTTGCTGCGTTTTTTTTATGCGAAGCGCCCCAAGATCTCCCTCGTCGTCAATTCCGGGGGTGTCTACGATCATCACAGGTCCCAGCGGGAGCAACTCCATGGCTTTATATACGGGATCTGTCGTGGTTCCCTTGACGTCGGACACAATGGCAAGCTCTTGTCCTGTAAAGGCGTTGACCAGACTGGATTTTCCCGCGTTTCTGCGTCCAAAGAATGCAATATGAAGGCGTTCGCCTTTTGGTGTTTCGTTGAATCCTGCCATAAAGCACCTCAAAAACGGAAATCGCGTTCGCCAGCGGCAATCTTTTGAAGGCGTTCTGCAACGATTTCACGAACCTTTTCCTTGGGAATGGCTTCCAGCTCCCGTGCGATCAGCTTCTCGCCGACCGTGCGTGTTTTGTCGGAGGCGTAATCCTCCAGATATTCCTTAAGCGTCATCAGCGCGTTAGGGAGACAGCAGTTGTGAATCTGTCCCGATTTACAAAGCGCCATAAAACGATCGCCTGTTCGTCCTTCACGGTAGCATGCAGTGCAGAAGGACGGTACGTGTCCCAGCTCCATTAACCAGCAAACGACCTCGTCCAGTGTTCTGCGGTCGGAAAGATCAAACTGCGCGGAGTTTTCCTCCTCGGGCTCCTCCTCTGCGTATCCGCCGACGCTGGTGCGCGAGCCGCCCGAAATTTGGGAAACGCCCAGCTCCAACACACGCTGACGCGCCTTGGGAGACTCACGGGTGGAGATGATCATTCCCGTGTAGGGAACGGCGACGCGGATACAAGCAACGATTTTCGCAAAGATGTCCTCGGAAATACCGTTGTCGAATTCACCGGGATCAATATCGTCGGCAGGACAGATACGCGGGACACTGATGGTGTGCGGGCCTACGCCGAACACTGCCTCCATATGCTCCGCGTGCATCAAAAGCCCTGCAAATTCATATCGGTAAAGCTCCAGCCCGAACAGAACGCCGAAGCCAACGTCGTCGATGCCGCCCATCATAGCTCGGTCGTGCGCCTCCGTATGATATGCATAGTTGCTCTTGGGGCCCGTCGGGTGCAAGCGTTCATAGCTCTCCTTGTGGTAGGTCTCCTGGAACAGTATATAAGTTCCGATGCCTGCTTCCTTAAGCTTTCTGTAATTTTCCACCGTTGTTGCAGCGATGTTGACATTGACACGTCGGATCGCACCGTTTTTGTGCTTAATGGAATAGATGGTCTTGATGGATTCCAAAACGTACTCGATGGGATTATGTACGGGATCCTCTCCCGTTTCCAGCGCAAGTCTCTTGTGACCCATATCCTGCAAGGCGATGACCTCCGCTTTGATCTCTTCCTGTGTCAACTTTTTTCTCGCAATATGCTTGTTCTTCAGATGATAGGGACAATACAGACAACCGTTTACGCAATAGTTGGAAAGATACAGGGGGGCGAACATTACGATGCGGTTGCCATAGAAATCCTGCTTGATCTGCTTGGCGAGGGCATATATCTCTTGATTTTTATCCTCCAGCTCGCATGCAAGCAGAACAGACGCCTCGCGGTGGGAAAGACCGCGACGGAGCTTGGCTTTTTCGATGATGGAAGAGATCAGCGCCGCATCTGTCTTGTGTGCGTCTGCATAAGCAAGCGTTTCTTCTATCTCCTGATGATCGATAAATTCTTCGGCTTTCATTGATTTGGGATTGTACATATTCTTTCGTCCTTTCGTTTTTTCATCGTTTACAGTCGCCGCGAGCAACAACGATCGTATAACCGATGCGCTTCATTCGCTCGGATAGCTTAGAAAATTCCTCGGCGGATTCTGCACCCGAAATTAATTTATTATTATAGAGCATATATTTTTGCCGAACCTCTCTTGGGGAAAGGTTTGGCATGCAGACGTTTGCTCCCGCCAGAATGCCAAGCTCACGTCCGTTTTTCAGAAGACTTCCGAGCGCGGTCGTGGCGGGGAGGAGAACCGTAGGGTGAATCAGCCGAACCAGTGCTAATAAAAACAAGGTAAGGCTTAGGTCGCCCGGGGGGGATTCGGCAAAAGGCGTGTCCGCATGTGGAATAAACGGCCCGATTCCAACCATATGAGGTTCAAATTCTTCAATAAATTTCAAGTCCTTTGCCAGATGCGCATTCGTTTGCCCGGGAGAACCGACCATCAATCCGCAGCCGACCTGATAACCGATCTCCTTCAACTCATATAAACAGCGCTTGCGGTTTTCCAATGTCAGTTCCTTGGGATGCAGGAGGGAATAGTGATCGCAATCTGCTGTTTCATGGCGCAGGAGATATCGGTCAGCCCCCGCATCAAACCATGCCTGATAGGTATCTTTTGGGTGTTCTCCGACGGACAGCGTAAGCGCACAATCGGGATATGCTTCCTTGATCTTGTACACAAGCTTTTCGATCTTCAGCCGTGTGAAATAAGGATCCTCGCCGCCCTGCAGAACGAAAGTGCGGTATCCGATGGCGTATCCGAGCGCACAGCAGGATAGAATCTCCTCTTCGGAAAGGCGATAACGCTCTGCCTTTTTGTTACCCGCGCGGATGCCGCAATAATAACAGTTGTTTTTGCAATAATTTGTAAATTCAATCAACCCGCGAACGTACACGTCTGTGCCGTAATTTTCTTTTCGTACCCGAACGGCTTTTTCTGTCAATGTACTCATCAGGTCATCACTTCGATGCTCTAACAGATATAAATATTCCGCCTCGGTGAGTGTATGTTTTTTTTCCAGCTTTTCCAACAAGGAGAGCATACGCTTCTTCCACCTTTCTTTTGGAGATAATCGGCCTTTTACTGCTATTGATACGCCGAGCGAAGGGCTTGGATGTCGGGGATCGTGACCTGCCTGCCTTCCTTTCGGATCCACCCGTCGGCACATAGGCAATCAAACGCCCGATACAGTGAGGCGCGCCCGACGTCCAACAGCTCCGAAAGGGAAGAAAGCGACGTGTCAAGCGAAAATTGCGTGCTTTCAAAGGAGCACAGGTAAAGTGCCAGTCGCCGCTCGGCGCTTCCCGCAGTCAGATATCCGATCTTTTTGTTGAGATAGCAAACGCGTCCCGACAAAAACGCGAGATAGCGGTAAAGAAACGCCGTGTCGGACTCTAAAAGTGCCCGAATTGCCGCGTCACTCATGCAAAATACACGGCATTTTTTCTCTGCGCGGATGACGCTGACAAAGGGTTCGTCGGTAAAGAGGTTTGCCACGCCGAACAGGTCTCCCTCCTCCAGAAAACGCAGAAGTGCCTTCTTGGAGGGATCCTTCGTGGTAACGCTTGCCTTGCCGTCCAGAATGATTCCAAGCTTTTTTTCGTGTATGGACGGGGAATGAATGATCTCGCCTTCCGAATAGCATAAGATTGAGCAATGATGCTCCGAAAATATCGAAAGAGCCTTTTCACGGTCAACACCACGCAAAAAAGCGTTGCAGAACAGGGCATCTTGATCCTGTCTCGAAAGCAATTGCGCACCTCCTTTTTGTATCATTTGAGACAATTATAGCATATTGTTAAAGACTTGTCAATAGAGAAATCGGCTTTTTGAAAAATATTTTGATCTGTTAAAAAACGGAGAAATTTCATTAAAATTTCGGGAAACCACTTTACAAGCCGTCTTTTTTATTGTATAATAAAATTTAGCAAACTTTAAGGAGGCTTTTTGATATGACGCTCGTAATTCTTGCGGCGGGAATGGGTTCTCGCTACGGCGGACTCAAGCAATTGGATCCTATGACCGACGCAGGCAATTTTATCATCGATTTTTCCGTGTACGATGCCATTCGCGCGGGCTTTGATAAGGTTGTATTTATTATTAAGGAAGAAAATTTGGAACTGTTCCGTGAGACCATCGGCAATCGCATCGCTGAAAAGATCGAGGTCTCGTATGCATTCCAGAAGGCGGACGATCTGCCCGATGGTTTTTCGGTGCCAAATGGACGTATCAAGCCTTGGGGAACAGGACACGCGATCTACTGCGTGCGTGATATCGTGAAGGAGAATTTCGCGGTGATCAATGCCGACGATTATTATGGCAGAGACACCTTTATGCAATTGGCAAAGCATCTGCGCACGGCGTCTGCCGCGCAGCATTGCATGGTGGGCTTCGCGCTGGGCAACACCCTCACCGAAAACGGAACCGTGTCACGCGGTCAGTGTGAGGTTGGAACCGACGGTATGCTTCGCAGCGTGACCGAGCGCACCAAGATCATGAAAAAAGATACCTGTGCCGCGTATCTTGCGGATGACGGTGAGACTTGGGTGGATCTTCCGTTCGAGACCATCGTTTCGATGAACTGCTGGGGATTTACGCCCGCCATCTTCCAAAAGCTGGAGGGAAGCTTTACGCGTTTCCTCGAGGGGCTTGGCGACAATCCGCTTAAGGCGGAGTTTTATCTGCCCGCGGCGGTGGATGAGCAACAGAAGAGTGGCGACTGTACGGTTGCCGTGTATCCAACCGCCTCTCATTGGCAGGGCGTGACTTATCCCGAGGATAAAGCGCGCGTCAAGGCGGCAATCGCCGAGCTGATCCGCTCGGGCGAATATCCCGCATCTCTTTGGAATTGATATACGGAAAGGAAGAACTTATAAATGGCTATTTTGATTACGGGCGGCGCCGGCTTTATCGGCTCTCATACGGCAGTTGAATTTTTGAATGCAGGGTACGATGTCGTTATCGCGGATAATTACTGTAACAGCTCTCCCGTGGCGCTTGAGCGCGTCAAGGAGATCACGGGACGGGATTTCCGTTCCTACGAAGTCGATCTGTGCGACAAGGCTGCACTGGAGCAGGTTTTCGTCGAGAACCCCGATATTGATTCCGCGATCCATTTCGCGGGCTTGAAGGCAGTGGGCGAATCGGTTTCAAAGCCGGGACTCTACTATTATAATAACCTCGTCAGCACACTGAACTTGGTGGAGCTGATGGGCAAATACAATGCAAAGCGCATCGTGTTCAGCTCCTCTGCAACTGTGTACGGTATGCCCAAAACCGTCCCGATCCGCGAGGATTTTCCGCTCTCTACCACCAACCCTTACGGTGAGACCAAGCTGATGATCGAGCGTATTTTGAAGGACATTTGGGTGTCCGATCCCGATTGGAGTGTTTCCGTTTTGCGCTACTTTAATCCCATCGGTGCGCACAAGAGCGGCTTGATCGGCGAGAATCCCAAGGGCATTCCGAACAATCTGTTGCCTTACGTTGCGAAGGTTGCCGCGGGACAATTGCCGTATCTTTCTGTGTTCGGTAACGATTATCCTACGCCCGACGGAACGGGTGTACGTGATTATATCCACGTGGTCGATCTGGCAAAGGCGCATCTGAAGGCGTTGGAGCGTGCGGAAAAGGTGCAGGGCGTTGAGTATTTCAACATCGGAACGGGTGTCGGCTACTCCGTGCTGGATATCGTAAAGGCATACGAGAAGGCAACGGGCTTGACGGTCAATTATAAGATCACCGCAAGACGCCCCGGTGACATTGCCACCTGCTACGCAGATCCCGCAAAGGCGTCCGAGGTGCTGGGCTGGCAGGCGGAGAACGGCATTGACGACATGTGCCGCGATCTTGCAAACTGGATGAAAAAGAACCCCAACGGATACGAAGGAGCATAAAAGGATATGATTACAAAGCAGTATTTCGGTACTCTGGAAAACGGCTGTGACGTTTACAGCTACAATATGATGAGCGCCTCGGGTATGAGCGTTCGCATTTGCGAGTTCGGCGGAGCGATCATGGAATTGCGCGTGCCCGATCGAATGGGTAGAATTTCGGACGTGGTCGCGGGTTACGATGCTCTGTACGACTATACGAGCAACAAGGGATACCTCGGTGCACTGGTCGGTCGCGTTGGCAATCGCATCAACCGGGGCGTGTTCTACCTCGACGGCAAAAAATACGAGATCTATCAGAACAACAACGGCAACTCGCTTCACGGCGGTAAGGTAGGCTTTTCCCACAAGGTCTGGTCTGTCGAGCCGAAGGATGGAGAGGAGCCTTCCTTGGTTCTGACACTGGTCTCTCCTGACGGCGACGAGAACTATCCCGGTACGCTGACTGTCACCGTAACCTATACGTTGCTCAAAACCAACGCGCTTTCCATCCGTTACGAGGCAACGACCGATCAAAAGACCATCCTGAACCTGACCAACCACGCGTATTTCAACCTTGGCGGTTATGCGTCGGGGAAGATCTTCGATCACGTGCTGAAGATGGATTGCGATGCGTACATCCCCACGAACGAAAACCTGATCCCCACGGGCGAGATCCGATCGGTTGAGGGCACTCCCTTCGATTTCCGCGAGGGAAAAACCATCGGTCGCGATTTCGACATTGAAAACAACGAGGATTTGAAAATCGCCGGTGGCTATGATCATTGCTTCTGCTTTACGGGCGGCGAGACGAAGGAGCCCGTTCTGCGTGTGGAAGCATACGATCCCAACAGTGGCAGATGCATGCAGGTCTATACCAATCAGCCCTGTATCCAGTTCTATTCGGGGAACTTCATGTATCAGCTCCATTCTCCGCTCAAGGGTGGGTATCCCGCGAGCGTGCAGTCCGCATTCTGCTTGGAGACGCAGAAGATGCCCGATTCGATCAACCACCCGAACTTCACCGATACCGTTCTCAATCCCGGTGAAAAGTACGATTATACCACGGTGTTCCAGTTTTCCGTAAAATAACCTCAAAGGCTTGTGCAGGCGCAACGGTGCTTGCGCAAGCCATTTTAACATATTTTTACAATCTCGCACATAAGATGTGGCGAGGTGATGGATATGAAACAGAAAATGCTTCGTTGGACGGCAATTCTTCTCGCAGTCCTGTTCTTGCCCTCGTGGCTTTTTGTAAACACCGCAGCACAGGAGGATGTCGCCGAAACAGAGGACAGCGTTCCCGTGACCGAATTCGGTGTTGAGGATAGCTCGCTTTCCCTGAACTGCAAGAGCGCGATCCTGATGGAGGCCACCACGGGAACGGTGCTCTATACGCAAAACGCGGAGGAGGCATTGCCTCCTGCCTCCGTGACCAAGATCATGACGCTTTTGCTTGTGATGGAGGAGATCGACGCGGAACGCGTGCGATTGGACGATACTGTCACGGTTTCTGCGAACGCCGCTTCTATGGGTGGTTCACAGGTCTACTTGAAAGAAGGCGAACAGATGACGGTGGAGGATCTGCTCAAAAGTGTCGTGATTGCGTCGGCGAACGATGCGGCAGTCGCGCTTGCCGAGCACGTTGCGGGAAGCGTGAGTGTGTTCGTGGATAAAATGAACGCAAAAGCGCGCGAGCTTGGCATGACGGCGACCTGCTTTGAAAACGTGACGGGGCTCGACGATACGGCGGAGCGGCATTTGACCAGTGCTAAGGATATCGCGTTGATGTCACAGGCGCTTCTCGGGCACCCGACTGTTCTGCAATACAGCTCCATCTGGATGGATACCATTCGAGACGGCGCGTTTGGGTTGACCAATACCAATCGCTTGGTACGCTTTTACCGTGGCTGTACGGGACTTAAAACGGGTTCGACCTCTAAAGCGGGCTTTTGCGTCAGCGTAACGGCAGAGCGGGACGGATTTTCTCTGATCTGTGTGATCATGGGAGCGGAATCTGGAGACAGCCGCAACGCGGCGGCAACGCAGCTGTTGGATTGGGGATTTGCCAATTACGGACTCTATCGGGCACAGGAAGGGTGTACCGAGCCGATCCCCGTGACGGGCGGCGTATCCGATTTTTGCGAAACGGAATATTCCTCCTTTACAAAGGTTCTGCCAAAGAGTGATTTGAAGACGGTGGAGACGAGATTCAGCGTTCCTGAGAGCCTGGCGGCACCGATCCGAGCAGGTGAGGCGTTGGGACGGGTGGAATATCTTTCGGGAAAGAAAGTGCTTGGAAGCGTAGAGGTGCGTGCCGCCAAAGCCGTCGAAAAGATCAACTTTTTTACAATTTTTGGAAGAATGGTTGCGAAATTTCTACTGATTTGAAAAGGAATCGTCGCGCAAAAAAATTCTTTTTTGATTTTTCGTGCTTTTTTTTGCAAAAAGGTCTTGTAATTCAAAACCGGTTGTTGTATAATAAATTCTGTTATTTCAATTGCAAAAGGATGGTCAAAGCCCCATGTCAATCAAACTGAACGACAAGTACGTTTCTACGTTTATCAACTCCAACGAATACGCCCAGATGCAGGCACAGGTAACTCTTGCCGACAAGATGCTCCGTGAAAAGAACGGCCCCGGGAACAAATTTCTCGGTTGGGTCGATCTGCCCGAGCAATACGATAAGGAAGAGTTTGCACGCATCAAGGCATGTGCCGCAAGAATTCAAAAGTCCTGCGACGTTCTTGTCGTGATCGGAATCGGCGGCTCGTATCTCGGTGCGCGTGCCGTGATCGAGTATCTCAAGTCGCCTATGTACAACAATCTCAAGAAAGATACTCCTGATATCTATTTTGCAGGTAACAGCATCAGTGCGGATTCTCTCAACGAGATCCTTGCACTGTGCGAGGATCGCGACGTTTGCATAAACGTCATCTCCAAGTCGGGTACCACGACCGAGCCCGCGGTTGCATTCCGCGTATTCCGTACGATGCTGGAGGAAAAGTATGGAAAAGAGGGGGCGCGCGAGCGCATTTTCGTGACAACCGACCGAGCCCGCGGAACACTCAAGCAGTTTTCGACAGACGCAGGCTACGAGACCTTCGTCGTTCCCGATGACGTGGGCGGACGCTTTTCGGTTCTTTCCGCAGTCGGACTTCTTCCCATTGCCGTCGCGGGCATCGATATCGATGCGTTGATGGCAGGTGCCGCTTCCGCAAGCCATACATACGTGGATGCGGATATTGAGAAAAACGATTGCTATCGCTATGCCGCGATCCGTAACATTCTCTACCGCAAGGGAAAGTGTATTGAGGTGCTTGCAAGCTACGAGCCCTTCTCGACGATGCTGAGCGAGTGGTGGAAGCAGCTTTACGGTGAGAGCGAGGGCAAGGATCAGCGCGGTATTTTCCCCGCCTCGGTCATTTTCTCCACCGATCTGCACTCTCTGGGTCAGTTCGTTCAGGATGGAAGCCGCAATCTCTTCGAAACGGTTCTTGACGTGACAGATACGGGCGCACGCTTCGCGATCCCGAACGATCCCGATAACATCGACGGGCTCAACTTCCTCTCGGGAATGGAGCTCAACGACGTCAAAAAGAAGGCGATGCAGGGAACGATCTTGGCACACGTTGACGGCGGTGTTCCCAATATTCTCATTGAGATCAGCGAGAGAAGCGCATTCGTTTTGGGTGAAGTGCTGTATTTCTTCGAGCTCGCATGTGCGATCTCGGGCTATATCCTCGCGGTCAACCCCTTCGATCAGCCCGGTGTCGAGTCTTATAAAAAGAATATGTTCGCACTGCTCGGAAAGCCCGGCTACGAGGAATTGCGCACGGCCTTGGAGGAGCGTTTGAACGGCTAATTTCCTTTTTTTGAAAAAGTGACGGAAATATCCAAAAAAAGTCTTGACTTTACTCTCGGAATTTGTTATAATGA
The DNA here is from genome assembly GCA_017453335.1 of Clostridia bacterium. The sequence continues at coordinate 16,139 of JAFTKI010000005.1, read as the reverse complement.
ATACACGGAAGCAGTTTTTGTTTCCAGTTGGAATAGTGGAGGGTAACACTTATGTTAAAATTGATTATCGGCGTAAAAGGAACCGGAAAAACCAAGACCTTGATCAATCTGGTCAACGGCGCGTTGGAGGTCACCAAGGGCGACGTTGTATGCATTGAAAAGGGTACTCAGCTCAGATATGATATTAAGCCTGCGGCTCGCCTTGTGAACGCAGATGAATATATGATCACCGATGCACAGTCTCTGTATGGCTTTATTGCAGGTATTCTTGCAAGCAACCACGACGTTACCGATCTGTTCGTTGACGGAACGCTTCGTATCTGCCAGAGAGACATGGCTGCGTTTGATTCTCTTCTGGTCGAGCTGGATAAGCTGTTGGAGAAGATCAACATCAACCTGTCGATGACGGTTTCCATGCCCATCGAGGAAGCATCCGAGACGGTTAAAAAGTATATCTGATCGTAATTTTCATACCGAGGAATCGGGAATGCCGCAGTTCTGCACAGAGTTCTGGCAGAGCTGCGGTCATTTTCATAAAAAGGGAGGAGTGGCTGTTTTATGATTCTGATCATCGCGGAAAAACCGAGTCTGGCACGTAATATAGCAGCCGCGATCGGCAATCTGCAGAAGCGGAACGGATATCTGGAGGGGGAAGGGTACCTTATCACGTGGGCGTTCGGACACCTGTTTTCTCTGTGTGATATCGAAGCCTATCGCCCACAGGAGGATGGGTCGACTCGCTGGAGCTTGAACAATCTTCCGTGCTTTCCCGAGCAGTTTCGATTTGAATTGCGTCGCGGCGCCGATAAAAAGGTGGACAGTGGCGTGGTGCGCCAGTTTGAGGTGATCCGCTCGCTTTGCAACCGTCCCGACGTGGAAACGGTTGTCAACGCGGGAGACGCCGACCGCGAGGGAGAGATCATTGTGCGCCTGTGCGTGGATCACGCTCTCACGTCTCCGAAATCGCTCAAGCGGCTGTGGCTGCCTGATCAGACTCCGCAAACCGTCTCCAAGGCACTGACCGAGATGAAGGATGAGGCGGAATATGAGCGACTGGCGTCCGAGGGCTTTGCTCGTACCTACATCGATTGGCTTTATGGCGTGAATCTGACCCGCTACGCGACCTTGAAAACGGGAACGCTGTTGCGTGTCGGACGTGTGATCGTTCCGATCGTCAAGGCGATCTATGACCGCGATATGGCGATTCGCAATTTTGTGCCCGGAAAGTACTTTGCCATGGTCAGTAAGGAAAAAACCAACGGAGAATTGGTAGAGCTGACCTCGAAGAATAAATTTGAACAGGAAAAATATGCCGAAGCGCTTCGGATGTGCGAGCTCTACAATCGCACGGGAGCGGTTGTAACGGGTGTTAAAAACAAAAAGGATACACTGTCGGCAGGAAAGCTGTTTTCTCTTTCCAAGCTCCAGAATGCCCTGAGCAAGAAATACAAAATGTCCATGCAGGAAAGCCTTGATATCGTGCAGGGCTTGTACGAAAAGGGATATCTGACCTATCCGCGTACCAATTCCGAGTATCTTGCCACGGCGGAAAAGGATAAGATCCGCCAGATCCTTTCCAATTGTCAAAAGCTCGGCTATCCCGTGAAATTCAAGGACAGCAAGAGCATTTTTGACGACAGTAAGATCGAGTCGCACTCCGCCCTGACCCCTACCTATAAGATCCCGAACAAGAATCAACTCAGCGAGCGGGAGATGCAGGTGTATTCCACGGTATTCCGCCGTTTTGTGGCAGTGTTTTGCGCCGAGGATTGCGTGGTTACCCGCAGCGAGATCACCATCGCCGTGGGAGAATTGGAGACCTTCGTGCTAAAGGGTATGGTCATCCTTGAAAAGGGATGGACGAAATACGATGATTATAATCAAAAGGATAAAGTTTTGCCCGCACTGAACAAGGGCGACGCTGTCAACATCGACTTCAAACCCACCGAAAAGGAGACCACACCTCCCAAGCATTACACCGTCGAAACGCTGAACAACTATCTCAAAAACCCCTTTAAGGATGAAAAAAAGGCGGCGCGCGAGGCAGCAGAGGCGGAGGCGGGCGAGGTATCGGACGACAGCGAGGATTACCGTGCGATCTTCGAGGGCTTGGAGCTTGGCACCGAGGCGACTCGAACGGGAATCATCGATAACGCGCGCAAAAGCGGATATATTGAACTGAAAAAGGACGTGTATACGATCCTGCCCGGCGGCGAATTTTTGATTGAGGCGCTGACGCAGATGCAGATCACGATGGATAAATACAAGACGTCCGAATTGGGACAAGCGCTCAAAAAGGTGTACCGTGGCACGATGACCGTGGAGGAGAGCGTCAAGCTCGCTGAGCAGGAGATCGCAGAGGTCTTTGAGAAAAAGGCGAATGCCGACCTTTCTCTGGATAGTGAAACAGGCTTTTTCGGCGACGTGGTTGCCACTTGCCCCCTGTGCGGTAAAGACATGAAGCGCTTCCGCAGCTTTTACGGATGCACGGGATATAAGGACGGCTGCAAATTTTCCGTCAATATTTCCATCTGCGGTCGCGCGATCTCGGTCGCGAATCTTAAGCTCCTGACAGACACAGGGAAGACCGCCGTGATACAGGGCTTCGTTTCTCCCAGAACCAAAAAGAGCTTTGACGCCGCGCTCAAGCTGGAAAACGGCAGAGCCGTATTCGATTTTGAAGCACGCGCGCCGCGAAAGGACGCAGCCACCGCTCCCCGTCGGGATCTGCCGATCTGGGACGGCGAGGGCGCGCCTCCGCCCGACGACCCACCGCCGGGGTATTGAATAACGTGAAAAAGCAAGAGTAGAATCCGCGCGGTTCTACTCTTGCTTTTGTTACGAATGTGGTGAATTTAGAAGTGTTTGAGGCTATCTTCAAATGGGTGATTTCCTTACAAAATGAGCGTAAAATCCACCGAAAAGGCAGATTTGGCGTTTGATAGGTTGTGTGTTTATCACCAACTTTTGCGGTGTTATGTAATGTGCGGGTGTACAAGGGGTGGATAAATCATTTTGTACCTTTTCCTCTATTACAACGTTCACAGAGGGTTTGCAAGTTATCCAAAGTGGATTTTCCGCCTTTGGAAACCGGAATTATATGATCTACTTCTAGTTTTACACCATCTTTTGATGTCGCTCCACGAATACAACAACGATAGCTATCTCTGCGCAAAACATCATATCGCAAAGAATCAGAAACGATTGCCCGTTGCCTTTTTACAAATGTCATCTTTCCTTCTTTTTCAAGTGCTAACTCATAACATTCGATAATATCTTCTATTCCATAAGTTATATCTCTCGAATATGTATCGTATTGTGTTTTTGCAGACAATGTTAATTTTACCGTTGGAAAGACCGGAGAAAATGTTCTTTCATCTAACAAATTTCTTTCATAATTGCTTAAGTAATCAAATTTACCTTCGAGCGTTTTGCCAAAAAACCTACTAAAACAATTTCTTGTATCTTTTGGGCAATTATCAATGGATTTAAACAACTTATGCTTTTCATAGACCTCTAATATTTCTTTTTCATATTCAAGATATATTTCTAGAAGCGGCTTGTAATATTTTACAATGTCTGCATAAAGATATTTCTCCTCAAATATTTTACTTGTTAAAAAATCTTTAAAATCAAACGAAGATCCGTATATAAAAGATCCACCCAAATACGAGTGACCATATTTTGCTTTGCTTGTCCTTTTTTCGTACGATGTTATCTCCGAACACCTAATGTTATCGAGATTGTATTTTAAATATTTGTTGTTTATTTCCTTTATTTTATTCCACATTACGTTATTGTATCGAATATTTTTTATTTCAGTTTCAAATTCCATATGTTCTCCCCCAAAAACTCAAGTTTTATTTAAATTAGCAACAGATAAGTAAATGTTTGGCATTTTTAATTGTTTTCAACCATAATTTTGTTTTTCTTTTTTACTACACTCCTTCACTTTGCTATAAATAAAGGGAACACACATCAAGCGCATTCCCTTATGCAAAGATCATTTTTAGCAAAATGCGAATTTAACAGTACGGATGTGAACAATGTCAATGAGATATTTTGTCAATGTTGGGAGTTAAATCCATGTAGTCGTCGGCTTCTCCTATTAATTCTCCAGAAGCATTGTTCCAAAAAGCAACTCTAGCAATACACTTTTCAGCACGAATTGCCTGAACGGAATGAATAAAATCTTTATCCCCCATAACTAAAATGAATACGTCGCCTTCTTTTGATTCTCGGTACAAACACTTATCTATTCGTTGCACAATGCCTGTATCAATCGCCTTTTCTTTGTTTGCATAATTACGATCTAAAGCTTCGACTTCAAATTGTGCATTGGTCATCGCCTGCCATAGGCTATCATGTAGCGGGGGTTTGGATCCAAACAAAATAGCATGTTTAATATCGGTCACATTTCCGTCTGTAACAAAAGCCAACAATTTACCAAAATCAATGCGCCATGAAGAATCCTCGATTTTAGATGCATGTGCAGCGTAGGTATTTGGAGCCCATCCTTTGGAAACGGCAGAAGCCACTTTTCCCTCAATCCATACATTAGAGTTATCAACAAACACAAAATAAGACATTATTTCCTCCTCGATTCCATTAGCCTAATGTTTACAAAATATAGTTTCACCCAATCATTGAATTTATGGCACCCCCAACGGGAATCGAACCCATAACTAACCCTTAGGAGGGGTTTATTATATCCATTTAACTATGGAGGCGTGCTATTCAGTCGTGATTTTCGCTTGGGTGTACAAAGGGTGTACAAAACTGCAATTGGCAGATTTAGGACACAAAATCTTTGTAACGTTTAAGTCTATCCCCATAATGTTTCAGTCTATTTTGTTAGATAGACCTACTACTTAGGAGGGGGCTATTATATCCATTTAACTATGCAGGCGTATTTACTTTTGACGTGCGGGCTCGCACGGGTGCTATTATAGCATATTTTTTGCAAAAAAGCAAGTCCTTTTCAAAAACTTCCGAAAACCTGTTTGAAAAAGGCGGACTTGTTCCGCCTTTTTTTGAAAAAATATTGAAAAAAAGGTTGCAATCAGGGAAAAAATGTGGTATCATATAATTGTATAAAAGGATACTTTTGCGTGTCCGAATTTGTGTAAGATCTGGAGGATATACCGATGGCAGAAATTTCCGTTCAATTCAGCAATAAGATCAATGGCTACAACAAGGTTGAAGTCAATGAATACGTAAAGCAGGCAGAATCCAAGCTGCAGGAAAAGTCCATCGCGCTCGCAAACGCACAGCAGCAGGTAGAGGAGTTGGAGGCAAGATTGAATAAGATCACCAGCGCGGATTCTACCGTTGAGGAAAAGGTTGAGCTGTATGACAAGCTGATGAAGAAGATGGACGGTGACTACACCAATCTTCTCACTCCCGCGATCGCGAAGGCAAAGGCGATCGAGGAGCAGGCAGAGCGCGAGTATGCGCTCCGCATCGATCAGGCGCGCTATGCCGCAGAGGGCATTTATACGCAGGCGGCTGAAAAGATCGCTGACGTGGTTGACGTGCAGATGGACAGAATGTACAACCGCTTGGATGCGTTCCTGTATTCCAAAACCCTGGTAGGTCGCTTGACCTCGTTCGGCAAGGGCTGCAAGATCGTTGCGATCAAGGTTGGCTCCGCTCCCGTCAAGGCTGTGAAGAAGGTAAAGGCGAAGAAAGCGGCAAAGAAGGCTGCAAAGGCTGAAAAGGAAGCTGTCGCGGCACAATAATATTTCAAAAAAAAGGTGACGGTGGTCGTATGAAAATCGGTGAGCGAATCCGCGAATTGAGAATCTCCAAGCTCATGACACAGGCTGAGCTCGCAGGCGACCACATCACCAGAAATATGTTGAGCTGTATCGAAAACGGCTCGGCGAATCCCTCGCTCTCCACGATTTTGTACATTGCGGGCAGACTCAATGTCCCCGCAGGCTTTTTGCTGGCAGAGGAGGGGGATGAGGTTGTTTACCGCAAGATCGGGAACCTTTCCAACATTAAAAGAGCATATACAGCGGGAGATTTGCGCGGGTGTAGAAGCTTGTGCATCTTCAGTTGTCCCGAACCGGATGATGAGATCAGTTTATTGCTTGCAAACTGCGACGCGGGAATTGCCGTGGAGGAGTTTTGGAGCGGCAGATTGCGCTCATCATGCCGTTTTTTTGATGAGGCGCTGGGCTACGCCGAAAAAACCGTGTATCCCACTGAAAATATTGAGGCAACGGCGAGAGTCTATTTTCGCTATATGGAGCGCATCTCACACACGCTGTATTCCGACATGCTGGATGAAGAAAAGAGACTGGATATCCGCTCTGATTCGCCTGTGGCGGCATATCTGGATGCGTTGGATGCGTTGGCGATTCAGAAGAATGAGGCGGTCGAGCGGTTTCTGCAGAATGCTGATCCTGCGTCCTTTGAGGCGGCGCACATCCGTATTCTCGTGATGATGCAGGAGGGAGATTACAAGGGGGCGCAAAAATGGCTCTTACAGCTCTTACAATCCGAAACACCCCTGAGCAAGGTCGCGCTATACAGCGTTCTGGGCGAATTGGAGGTTTGTTGTCGGGAAAGCGAGGACTTCAAGGGAGCGTACAATTACGCCAATGAAAAGATCGCTCTTTTGGAGCAGCTTTTGAGGGAAGTATAACGGGAGACCCGATGCGGTTGCATCGGGTTTCTTTTTTATCTTATCTTAAAGAGTTTTTATCATAAAACCTCTTGTAAAATGCGTTGCGTATATGATATAATGATGCTATCATTACCATACAGGAGAGACTGCTATGAAATTTTTACTGTTCGCTGACTGGCATCATCAGCCGGGACTTTTCCCCGGGAGAACGCTGGAGGATCTCCACAGGATTCAACGCCGCGCAGAGGAGGAAAACTGCGACTTCATCATCCACGCGGGGGATTTCTGCCACGGCCCTACGACGGTTGCGGATTATATCAAGGAATACAATGACTTCCACGTTCCGTCCTACCACTGCCTTGGAAACCACGATGCCGATCACTCTACCTACGAGGAGGCAATCGCGTGCTATCGCATGCCGAATGATTATTACTATTTTGACTGTAACGGCTGTCGCATGATCGTGCTCAATACCAACTATTATTACGTCAACGGAGAATACGTTCATTATTCCATGGGCAACTACTTCGCCAACGGCGCATATCGCGACTATATGCCGCCCGAACAGTTAGAGTGGTTGCGAAAGACCATTGCGGAATCTCCCTATCCGTGTATTACGATCAGTCATGCTTCCTTTGGGCGCGATGCAGACGGCGTAAAGAACCAGATGGAGGTGCGCAAGATCTTCAACGAGGCAAACGCGCGCAAGCCCCACAGCGTTGTGATGGTGATCAACGGACATCAGCACCGTGACAATATCCGCATTCTCGACGGAATCTGCTACTTTGATTGCAATTCGGCGGCGTTCGATTGGGTGGAAGCTCCGCACGACCATTTCCCGAAGGAGGAGACCGACCTCGTGCACTTCATGCGGAATACTGTCATCTACAACGATCCGCTCTACGCGATCGTAACCGTGGAGGGAAGCACGATTGATATTAAGGGCACCGAAACTACCTTTTACCGCGGGGTGACACGTGAGATGGCAACGGGGAACTTTATTTATGACCCAATGGGAATGCCTTGCGAGCCTGTGATCCGTTCGGCAAGATTGACCTTGGGATAACGGAGGCGGCTGTGTGTAACATTGCGGGGTATGTCGGGAGCCGTTCTGCCGCTCCCATTCTGATTGAAATGATGAAGCGTGAGGAGGGCTTTGCGGGCGGCTTTTACAGCGGCATTGCCACGGTTCACGAGGGAAAAATTTATTACGCAAAGCTCACGGGTGACATAGATCGGCTGCTTGCCGAAACTGACGCCGCAAGCCTTCCCGGAACGATCGGTATCATCCATAGCCGTTCAAAATCCGGTGGAGGCGACGAATGGGCGCATCCGTTTGTCGCTACGCGCGGAGGGGAGATCTTCTCCGCATACGTTGCTAACGGTAGTAGCGGTTTTTTCAAAAACAGGAGCGTGGATTCCGACGCGCTGGCCGAACGGTTGAACCGTTTGGGCTATCAAATGAAGTCACGCAGTGCGGCGGTGCCCGGGTATCCTGCGTTGTCGGACGGAACGGGCGTACACATGAGTGACTTGATGTGCCAATTGATCCAGTATCATATGGATAACGGTTGCGATGAAATCGCCGCGATGGATACCGCTTTTCATACCATGCCGGGCGAAATCGTAGGCTTGTTGCTCACTCTTCGGGAGACTGAGGCGATCACGTGGTCGCGCATCAATATGCCCATGTTTGTCGGATTCGCCGATCACGGCGCTTATTTGGCTTCTTCCGCATTGGCATTTCCGAATGACGCCAAGAACGAAACGCTTTTGCCATGCCTTTCTTCAGGCAAGGTATATGCCGACCGTTACACCGTTGTGCCTTATCGGGAGACGATCGGCGATATGGGGAAGATCGATGACACGGTCACGAAAGAAGCATATGGTATTATCGAGAGCCTGTTGAAGGAGGGAAATAAGACCTTTTCCGATCTGTATAAGGCGATTGCCCACGTGTTCGGCGCACATGATTTTATTGATCGCGAGCCGCTGGCTTATCGGATCCTGCAGGCGATCAACCGACAGGGGCGACTGGCGTGTGAAAGCGTGTGCCGCCCCGGTGCGGTAGACGGCTTGACGGCACCGGAGACGCACTTTTCAATGAAATAATCAAAAAAGCATCGACAGAGAGGTTGCCGATGCTTTTTGATTAAAATATCTAAAGAAGAATTTCACAAAGGTATTGACAAATACAAGTGATTGGTGTATAATTGTATACAACCCAACGAAAGGAAGGAATGAAGCTGATGTTGGAAATTTCTTCAAAAACAAATTTGCTTGAGCAAAGCACGTATAAATACTCCTTGCAGGACGTGGAGGAGCCGAACCTGTACCGTGAGGTCTATCCGTATATAGACGTTCCGCGTATCGCGTTCAACCATCGGCGCGTCCCGATCGGCATGCCGCAGGATATCTGGATCACCGATACCACCTTCCGCGACGGACAGCAGTCGGTCGAGCCGTATTCCGTCAAGCAGATTGTGGATATCTTCAAGCTCCTCTCGCGCCTGAGCGGACCATATGGCATCATTCGTCAGACCGAATTTTTCGTATATAGCCAAAAGGATCGCGAGGCGTTGCAGAGGTGTCAGGAGCTGGGGCTGAAATTCCCGGAGATCACTACGTGGATCCGCGCGAGCCGCGAGGACTTTAAGCTGGTGCGCGATCTCGGAATCCGTGAAACGGGTATTCTGGTCTCTTGCAGTGATTATCACATCTTCAAAAAGATGAAAATGACACGTAAGCAGTGCATGGAGTACTATTTACAAACCGTTGCGGATGCATTTGAGGCGGGTGTCATGCCGCGTTGCCACTTAGAAGACATTACCCGTGCGGATTTCTACGGCTTCGTGGTTCCGTTTGTCAACGAGCTGATGAAGATGTCGCGCGACGCGGGGATTCCCGTTCGTATCCGAGCGTGTGACACGATGGGCTACGGAATCCCGTATCCCGAGGTCGCGATTCCGCGCAGTGTGCCCGGAATCATTTACGGCTTGCAGCACTATTCCGAGGTGCCGAGTGAAATGCTGGAATGGCACGGACACAACGATTTCTACAAATCCGTCACCAATGCAACCACAGCATGGCTCTATGGCGCCAGCGGTGTCAACTGCTCCTTGCTCGGCATCGGTGAGCGTACGGGCAACGTGCCTCTGGAAGCAATGGTGTTTGAGTACGCATCCCTGCGTGGCTCCTTCGACGGAATGGATCCGACGGTGATCACCGAGATTGCGGATTACTTCACGAACGAGATCGGCTACCAGATCCCGCCCATGACGCCGTTCGTCGGAAGAAGCTTTAACGTGACCCGCGCAGGTATCCACGCGGACGGACTTCTCAAGGATGAGGAGATCTATAATATCTTTGACACGAAAAAGATCCTGAACCGTAGTGCGACCGTTATGCTTGGAAAGGCATCGGGACTTGCGGGAATCGCATATTGGATCAACGAAAATTATCATCTGAGCGGCTCCGAGGCAGTGGATAAAAAGGATCCCCTTGTGCTCGCACTCAAGGAGTGGATCGATGCCGAATACGAGGGTGGAAGACAAACCACGCTTTCCACGCATGAGCTGGAGGAAAAGATCGAGCAGCTCTCGGATAAGCGGTTTCAAAAACTTTAAGGAGGACGCGTGATGTTAGAGCATAAAACAATCTCCTTGGCAGAGCAGGTCTTTGAGCGGCTGGAGAGTGAGATCCTGACGGGAAAATATCAAAGAGGCGAGATTTTGACCGAGATGAAGCTGGTCAGCGATCTGGGTGTCAGCCGCACCCCCGTGCGCGAGGCGCTTCGTCGCTTGGAGCAGGAGCATATTATTGAAATGACCTCGAAGGGGATCCTGATCCTTGGCGTGACCGAGCAGGATCTGACCGATATTTTTGCGATTCGAATGAAGATCGAGGGTATGGCGTCCTACTGTGCCGCCGAGCGGATCACCGACGAGGAGCTGAACGAGCTACGTGAGACACTGGAGTTGCAGGAATTTTACGTAACCAAGCGCGATCCCGATAAGATCAAAACGATGGACAGCAAATTCCATCAGCTGATCTACCGCTTTTGCGGCAGTACGGTGCTGCACGATACCTTGATGCCGCTGCATAAAAAGGTGCAGAAGTACCGCAAGGCGTCGGTCGAGGACAACAGCCGCGCACAACAATCGGCACGCGAGCACCGTGCGATCTACGAGGCGATCGCCTCGCGCAACGCCCCCTTGGCAGAGCAGTACACCACTGAACATATCGTAAATGCAAACAATCACATTCTGAATAAATAAAGAGGTATCATAAGATGGGACTTACCATTGCACAAAAAATTATAAAAGCACATCTCTTGTCCGGAGATATGAGCGTTGGCAGTGAGATCGCACTTCGCATCGATCAGACCCTGACGCAGGATGCAACGGGTACGATGGCGTATCTGGAGTTTGAATCCATGGGGATCGACCGCGTACGTACCGAACGAAGCGTTGCGTATATCGATCACAATACGCTGCAATCGGGCTTTGAAAACGCTGATGACCATCAGTTTATCCAGTCCATCGCCAAAAAGCATGGCATCTACTTCTCGCGTCCCGGTAACGGTATCTGCCATCAGGTACACCTGGAGCGCTTCGGGATTCCCGGAAAGACCCTGATCGGCTCGGACAGCCACACCCCCACGGGCGGCGGTATCGGTATGCTCGCGTTTGGCGCGGGCGGCTTGGACGTTGCGGTCGCAATGGGCGGCGGTGCGTATTACATCACAATGCCGAAGATGATCAAGGTCAATCTGACGGGTAAATTGCGTCCGTTCGTGACCGCAAAGGACGTCAGCCTTGAAATCCTGCGCATCCTGTCCGTTAAGGGCGGCGTCGGTTACATCATCGAATGGGGCGGAGAGGGAATCAAAACGCTGTCCGTTCCGGAACGTGCAACCATCACCAATATGGGAACCGAGCTGGGCGCTACCACCTCGATCTTCCCGTCCGACGAGATCACGCGTGCATTCCTTAAGGCAGAGGGAAGAGAGGCGGATTACGTTCCGTTGGAGAGCGACGCAGACGCGGTTTACGACCGTGTGATCGATATCGATCTCTCCTCGCTCAAGCCCCTGATTGCTTGCCCGCATATGCCCGATAATGTCGTGGCGGTGGATACGCTCAAGGGAACGAAGGTCAATCAGGTTTGCATCGGTTCCTGCACCAACTCCTCGCTTTTGGATATGCTCAAGGTAGCGGCACTGCTCAAAGGAAAGACCATCTCTCCCGAAGTCAGTCTGTCCATCTCCCCCGGTTCCAAGCAGGTGCTGGCAATGCTTGCCGATTGTGGCGCTTTGACCGATATCCTTGCAAGCGGCGCGCGTCTGTTGGAGTGTGCTTGCGGTCCTTGTATCGGCATGGGCTTTTCGCCTAATTCCGCAGGTGTCAGTCTTCGTACCTTTAACCGCAACTTCGAGGGTAGAAGCGGTACCGCGGATGCGAAGGTCTATCTGGTTTCTCCCGAGACTGCCGTTGCGGCAGCGCTGACGGGCGAGATCACCGACCCGATTTTGCTCGGCGAGATGCCCGAAATCAAAATGCCCGATGCCTTCCGTATCGATGACAGCGCGGTCATTCCGCCCGCCGATCCCGAAAGTGCAAAGGCACTGGAGATCTTGCGCGGTCCCAATATCAAAAAATTCCCCGAAAGCTTCCCGCAGGAGGATTCGATCAAGGCAGAATTGGTGCTGAAGGTTGGCGATAACATCACCACCGACCATATCATGCCCGCGGGCGCGAAGATCCTTCCGTACCGCTCCAATATTCCGTTCCTGTCGCAGTATTGCTTCGGCGTGTGTGACAAAACCTTCCCCGAGCGCGCAAAAGCGGCAGGGAAGAGCATCATCGTGGGCGGCTCCAATTACGGTCAGGGCTCCTCGCGTGAGCATGCGGCCCTCGTTCCGCTCTATCTCGGCGTTCGCGTTGTGATTACCAAGAGCTTTGCACGCATTCACGTTGCAAACCTGATCAATGCGGGAATTATGCCCCTGACCTTCCAAAATCCCGACGATTACGAAAAGCTCGCGCAAGGCGACGTGCTTTCGATCAGCGGTGTCCACGAGGGAATGGATGCGGGTAGCATGACGCTTGTGAACGAGACCACGGGAGCGAAGATCCCGTTGGTATGTGCCTTTACCGACCGTCAGAAGGCGATCTTGAAGGCAGGAAGCCTGTTGGCTTACACAAAAGAGCAACTTTGAAGAATGATCCTTTAGAATTCGGAGGTATTGAATATGAAAAGGATTGCTATGAAAACGCCGTTGGTTGAAATGGACGGCGACGAAATGACCAGAATCCTCTGGAAAATGATCAAGGACGAATTGCTGTTGCCGTTCGTCGATCTGAAAACGGAGTATTACGATCTGGGACTGAACGAGCGCGAAAGAACAAAGGATCAGGTCACCTTTGATTCCGCGTACGCGACACAGAAGTACGGCGTTGCGGTAAAATGTGCAACGATCACGCCGAACAAGCAACGTGTTGAGGAGTACAATCTGTCCGAGATGTGGAAGAGCCCCAACGGAACCATCCGTGCCATTCTCGACGGAACGGTCTTCCGTGCACCGATCCTGATCGACAGCATCCGTCCCGCCGTTCGCAACTGGAACAAACCAATCACGATCGCGCGTCACGCCTACGGCGATATTTACAAGGCAACCGAGTACCGTGTTCCCACTGAGGGTAAGGCGGAGCTGGTGTTTACCGACAAGGATGGAAACGAGAGCTTCCGTCAGACGATTTACGATTTTGAGTGCTCGGGCGTTTTGCAGGGAAGCTACAACAAGGATAATTCGATTCGCTCCTTCGCGCATTCCTGCTTCCAATACGCGCTGAACACCAAGCAGGATCTGTGGTTTTCCGCTAAGGATACCATCTCGAAGCAGTACGATCAGACCTTCAAGCTGATTTTTCAGGAGATCTTCGATTCCGACTACAAGGAAGCCTTTGAAAAGGCGGGGATCACCTATTTCTACACGCTGATCGACGATGCGGTGGCGCGCGTGATCCGCAGCGAGGGCGGCTTCATTTGGGCTTGCAAGAACTACGACGGTGACGTTATGAGCGATATGGTCTCCACCGCGTTCGGCTCGTTGGCGATGATGACCTCCGTTCTGGTGTCTCCCGACGGCAAGTACGAGTATGAGGCGGCGCACGGAACGGTCACCAGACACTACTACCGTTATCTCAAAGGGGAGGAGACCTCTACCAATCCCATGGCTACGATTTACGCATGGTCGGGAGCACTTCGCAAGAGGGGCGAATTGGATGATCTTGACGAGCTGGTTTCCTTTGCGGACGCGCTGGAGGGTGCTTGCATTGACACTTTGAATGCGGGAATCATGACCAAGGATCTGGTCGGCTTGGTGCTTCCGGGAACCGAAACCACGGCAGTCAATTCCATCGACTTCATCCGTGCAATCCGAAAAAATCTGGAAGCAAGACTCGTATAAGAAATCACGATTTTGAAGCACTAAAATGATATAATATTTAGCAGTAGTTATCATACTAAAAATGGTGACTACTGCTATATTTTTATATCAAAGGAAGTGAGAAAATGTTATACAGGGAATGGTTATCAAATTGGCTTGAAAATTATGTGAAACCGTCGGTAAAACAACGAACTTATACGCGCTACAGGGAGATCGTGGAACAGCATATCGTTACGCAGCTTGGTAAGTTGGAGTTGTCTGAAATCACTCCGTATGTGCTTCAATGCTACGTTACCGATTTGCTTAAAAGCGGCAATTTGAAGACGGGCAAAGGGTTATCGGCTAATTCAGTAAACTCTATTATTACGGTGATACAGAACACACTAAAAACGGCGTATTCGCTTGGGATGATAAGTGAATACGCGGGAGAAAAAATTAAACGCCCAAGATCGTGCGAAAAGAAGATAGAATGTTTTTCTGTGAGTGAGCAAAAGAAAATTGAGCAATACATTTTGAATGAGAAAAACACAAGGTTCTTTGGTGTTCTGCTCTGTTTATATACAGGACTTCGTATTGGTGAATTGTTAGCTTTGGAATGGTCGGATATTGATATGAGCAAAGGCGAACTACGGGTTCATAAAACCTGCCATTACGGAAAAGACGAAAAAGGCGTGTTTGGTCGAATCATCGGTGTTCCAAAGACACAATCCTCTATTCGTACCATACCAATTCCAAAACAGTTGATGCCACGCTTGCGGGAGATAAAGAAAAGAAGCCTTTCGACACACGTTGTGGCAAATGGCTTAAACTTTATTTCAATCAGATCGTATCAACGCAGTTTTGCATCGTTGCTCAAAAAGCTTAATATTCAACATCGAGGATTTCACTCCTTGCGACATACTTTTGCAACACGCGCGTTAGAGTGCGGAATGGATGTAAAAACGCTATCAGAGATCCTCGGTCATAAATCACCAACGGTAACACTCAACCGATATGCCCATTCTTTGATGGAGCATAAAAAGGAAATGATGAATAAACTCGGAAAGCTTTTATAAAAGAAAAAAGACACCGATTATCATAATAGATGTCTCTAATGAAGTAATTATAGCACTAAAATATGAATAAATCTATACCTTTACATAAAAAAACGCCATTATTCATATTTTTTGATGATAATTTTGGCATTTAGTTGACGCCTATTATGATAATCGGTGTACACGTTCCTATTGGAACGTTCAGCTATATAAGGCGTTTTTTTGAACGTCTTTCAGTTATAATGGGGGGAGCCATCAAAAATATCATCTGGGAGGTATAAAATGAACAGAATTATGTGAAAAACGTAAAAAATTCCTACAATTCACTAAAAAGATTGACTTTATCATAATATTATGATATACTTGCGATGTATTTTTATTCACCTGTTATGCTAAAAGGTGGTTGAATGAATAAACGAAGTCGTTTATGCACTTTGGAGGATACAAAATGAATATTTACAATAACAGCAAATATGGATGAGCAATCCCTGCTGTGTTCAAAAAATAAAATTGGAGGCGAAACAATGAAAATGAAAAACAGATTTTTTGCAAGCGTTCTTTGCTTGTTTACGGTTGTTTTGTGCGTTGTTGGCTTGACTGCCTGTGATGAACCAGTTGAAAGAGACGGATGCTCACATCAATGGGAAGAATGGGTAGCAACGACAAATGCAACTTGTACGGAAGCGGGCGTTCAAGAACGCAAGTGTTCTGAATGCGGAGAAACACAAGTAGCCGCAATTGAAGCACTCGGTCATGATTGGAATGAAGGAACCTGTACAACCCCCAAAACATGTAAAATTTGTGCCGCTACAGAAGGTTCGGCTTTTGTACATATTCCCAACGCCGATGACGGTGACTGCACGACAGAGATCACGTGCTCGGTTTGCGGCGAGGTAACGACGACGGCTAACGCAACGCACACGGGTGGTACAGCAACCTGTGAAAGCAAAGCAGAATGTGACGTTTGCGGCATGGAATACGGTGATCTTGCAGAGCACATTCCCAACGCCGATGACGG
>JAFTKI010000029.1 GCA_017453335.1 Clostridia bacterium | reverse complement strand
TGAACCGCCCCAAATTGTACGGACAGCACAAAAAGCCCCTTGTGGGTAGTATATTTAATAACTAAGCACCGAACTGACATCGCTTTTCGAGTGGTGTCAGTTTTGTTTTGAGTTGGATACGTTCATTGTTATAGAAATGAATGTATTCATCTATGAGGAGGCGCGCCTCCTCATAGGTTTTGAGTTTGGTTCGGTAGATACACTCGGTTTTGAGAATCGAAAAGAAATTTTCTGCCATCGCATTGTCATAAGGGTTTCCCCTACTTGACATTGACGGCGTAATGTGGTATGATTTTGTTAGGCTATAATACGCTTGCGAGGTGTACTGAAAGCCTTGGTCACTGTGGAGCTGCAACTCTGCGGTGACCTTTTCCTTTTTCTTGGCTGCTCTGATCGTGGAGAGTACAAGGTTGGTGTTCTGTTCAGTACCCGTTTTGTATGCGACAATACTGTTGTCGTAGAGGTCACGAATAACCGATAGATACAAGAATCCTTGTCCTGTCTTTATATACGAAATATCCGTTACCCATTTCTGATTCGGACGCTCTGCGTAGAAATCTCTTGCCAAGTGGTTTGGATATTTGTATATACCATTGGCATAGTTGTTATACTTTTTTCTTCTAACCTCTGACAGCAAGTTATACTTCTGCATAACACGTAGCACCGTTTTGGGATTTCTATGTATTCCTTGCCTTTCAAGCCATATTTGCACTCTACGGTAACCGTAGGTGCTATGGCTGTGTTTCTGACACTCCCGGATCTTCTCGGCAAGGGGAAGATCCCATGCAGGTATATCCATTCTTTTGACATAGTCATAGTAGCCACTTCTCGACACCTTAAAGAACCGACACATCTCGCTGATTGAATATTTGTCTTTGTGACGATAGATCACCATATATTTTACGCTTGTCCTCACTTCCTTTCTGTGAGCGAGAGAAAATCCCGCAATAATTCGTTTTCCATTCTTAACCTCAATACTTCATCTTCTAAGCTTTTAGCCTTGGATGGGCGACCTTTCTTCTTTGGTAAAATACCCGCTTTCATATTACGTTGCTTCCGATTGTAACGGCAGAGAAACTGATGCACTTGGTCAGGTGTTATTCCTACCTTTTCTGCAATCTCTCTCCTTGTACATCCTTTTGCTTTCATTTGCAATATTGTTTCTTTATATCGCTCCAAATTTGTATATTGCCTTGGCATACAATTACCCCCTTGATATGGTACTTTAATTCTACCACATCAAGGGGGGTTTTGTCTATTGTCCGTTTTTAACGGACTTGTTCAACTGTGGTAGGCTGTTCTTTTTTGTACACGTTCCGAATCCAACCCGTGCAAATTGCTTGTCAATTTGCTCTGTTTGCGCTTCGCTTTTTTCTCAATTCAATTTTGCCTCGACCGTTCCGTTCTCGCGGTAGGTCAGGCGATCACCGCGCGCATTCAAAGCATCCACGTAATCAAGATATTCCTTTGCCGTCGCGAACTGCGGCTCATATGCGTCAACGATCTCGCGTGCGCGCGTTGCGCCGTTTTCAAGCAACAGCTTGACCATCACCAATTGCCACTTCGCGTTGGTCACGCAAGCGCGCTCGGGGTCGGTGATAAAGTAATCACTACCGTGCGGCGTTCCCGTAGCGCCGGGAGCAAAGGCATGCAGGACAGGCATCAGGCGAGACAGGTCGCCGATATCCGTGCTTCCCGTATCGGATTGCTCGGTGTAACCAAAGGGCTCGTCGGGAGACAGCATTGCATAGGCCTGCTGTGCCAGACGCATCATCGTCCGATCATTTTCCAAGGGTGCGTACCCGGGAATATCCACGATATCCACGTTCGTGCCAAGCGACAGCGCCGCGCCGATCAAAGCGCGGTTCACACGCCCATTCGCCGCAACGATCGCCTCAAAGGTGCGACCGCGCACGTAGCTTTCCATCGTCACGATGCCGGGGATCGCGTTGACCATCGCGCCGCCGCAGGTGATGATGGGATGAACGCGGATCAGATCCTGATCCTTGAAGGTCTCGCGGATCGCGTTGATCGCGTTCAGTCCGCAGTTTGCCGCGTAAAGCGCATTGTTACCGTCCCAGGGCGCGCCGCCTGCGTGCGCCGCCTTACCTCGGTAGGTAACCGTTTTTGCGATACAGCCGACCGAGCCGCCACGCACCGAGAAATAGTCGGTCGTCGCGTGCACCATGAACGCCAGATCCACACCGTCGAACATACCGCGCGAGAGAAATTCGCTCTTACCGCCGAAATATTTGATCTTTCCTTCTGCCTTGAGTTGCGAGCGGTACTCGATCTCCAAAAGCTCCTCGGCGGGAACGGCACACAAACGGATCTTCCCACTTAAATCCTCCGTCACGGCGGGATCGCGCAAGGCAGCCGCCACGCCAAGCAGTGCCGCGCACTGGATATTATGTCCGCAGGAATGCACAGCGCCCGTTGCGGGGTCAGCCTCGGGATGCGCGGGACAGAGGATCGAATCCAGCTCTCCCAGAATCAGGAGCGTCGGTCCCGCTTTCCCCGTATCAACCTCGGTGCAAAAGCCCGTCAGTCCATCCGGCTTGACCAAATCATAGCCCAGCGAGCGAAACTGCTCCTCCAGATACTTCGAGGTTTCAACTTCTCTGTAGCCCGTTTCGGGATGCGCCCAGATATAGCGCTCCGCCGCCAAAATTCTGTCTCTGTTTTGATCCACTGCCTTGATAATGCTTTGCATACACGCCTCCGAAATGATATGTTTTGATCCAACAATCCTATTATATCTTCCTTTTCGGAAAAAGTCAAGAGCCAACTTTATTTCCCGATAAACATTTGCGTCCAATAATTTCCGTCGGCAACGTAACCTACACCGATCTGCGTGAAGGACGCATTCAAAATGTTCGCGCGGTGCCCTGCGGAATTCATCCAGGCATTCACAACCGCCTGCGGACTCGTCTGCCCTCTTGCGATATTCTCCCCCGCACTTCTGTATGTAATCCCAAAATTTCGGATCATCTCAAAAGGCGAACCGTATACGGGGCTGGTATGAGAAAAATATCGGTTGTCTCTCATATCCTGCGACTTATAGCGTGCGACACGGCTCAATTCCCAATGATGCGTCAGCTCCTTGAGTCCGTTTTGCACTCGGATCTCATTGACAAGGCGAACAACCTCCTGCTCATAGCGAAGCACGGTAGCATCATTCGAAGGAATGTTCAACACCTGCCCGGGGTAGATCAGATTCGGATTCGAAATCTGCGGATTCGCGTCTTTGATCTCACGCAATCCGATTTCGTATCGAACCGCCAGCTTCCACATCGTATCCCCGCGTACGACCGTATGCGTCGTAGCCGCCGCCGCGCCGAGCGTGAGAAGCACGGCAAGCATTGCGAGCGTCAAAAGAAAAGCAACTGTTTTTTTCATTCGTTGCACCTCCGTAAAATAGATTCGGGAGATAGGCAGCATCTCCTATCTCCCGTATCTATTATACCACATATAGCGGTCAATTGCAAATGTAAGTCTTGGAAACGCGCAGATCAGCGTCAAGCGATAACGCCCTTTTGCAGGATCACGTTGGCATAAAGCGCCCCTTCACCCGTGGCAATGACCGCATACGCCTTCTTCGCCTGCTCGTAATACGCGAATCGTTCTACGTATCCGATCGTGTCCGCACCGCGTGCGTCATATTTTTGGATAACGCGTGTATACTCGTCCCAGATCGGCGTTTCCACGGGATCGCCCGAAACCACCTCCATCAGGGTAACGGGGGACGCGACGTAGGTATCCAAAGGAAACAACTGTAAAATGGCGTCCAACAGCTCCACGCCGCCGTGTCCGTCACAGCGAACGACCTTCGCATCCTTCCCCATCGATTCCGCAGGGAAATTTCCATCTGCGATCACTATCGTGTCGCCATGCCCCATTTCACACAGAATTTTGAGCAATTCGGGGGATAAGATCTTCGGAATTCCTTTTAACATCGTTTCATTCCTCTCTTTTGCTTCATGGATAGGTTCATTATAGCATATCCGTTTGAGATTGTCAAGAGCTGTGGGCAGCGGATCCGTTCTCTGTCAGAGATCCCCCCATGCACCTCTTCCTTCCGTTGATGGAGATGTCCTCCGTACAGCGTCTCAAAGCTGAATCTCAAAGTCAAACATTCCGCGCTTGATGCTCCCCGCGTCAAAGTCGAGCGTGTAGACCGTGACGTCCTTCAGATGTCCGCGATAATCGACACGCTTTGCTACAGCGGGCAAGCCCTGCATACTGATCAGCTTAACACCCTCGACCTCAAAGCCGCCGTCGATTTCGCGCGGCTCATATTCCGCGATAAAGCGGAGCTTCAGCGCGTGCGCTTGCGGCTCGTCGATGCTATATTTGATTTTCACGCGATCCTCGCACAGCTCGTACCGCACCTTCAGTGTGCTGACGTCGGTGTCGTAAGCGCCCGAAAGATTGACCTCAAACACATCGTCCGTGCCTTCCGTGATCACGCCCTTATAGTCGGCGCCGTACATCTGATTCTTTCCGTCCAGGATCGGCACGCTGTGCCCCTGCGAGCCCGCCGCAAAGACCTCGTCGCTGTAGCGGTAGCGGTCGTCGAAATAGCTCGCGTCGTACTTATGCGCGCGCACGTCGGGAAAGATCCGCTTCCCGTTTGCGAAAAACGCAAAGGTTCCAATATCGTTGTGGTTGTGGTTTTCGTCGTTGTGCCCCGCCTTGGCAACGATGGAATAGCGGTCGCGGTTCGCGATAAACGCGCCGCCCAGCGGAAAGATCGCCGTTCCGTTCTCCACCACGCCGCCTGCGCGCTCCCCTTCAAACAGCGTCAGCGCAAAAATGCGACGGTAGGCGCAGTCGGTTCGGATCAGACCGTTCGCACGCGGCATGCCGTTTTCATCCTTTACAAAAAGACGCGTGCCGTCATACACATCGTACGGTACGAATTTTTCCCCGAACACCCGACGGTACGCAATGTGATAAAACTCGTTCGAAAGCGGCTCGAGCTGCGTGTCCTGATGGTCTGCAAAGGGCAACCCAAAGCCATCCTTCAGCACCGCCGCGCGACCGAATGCAAGACAATTTTGCACCTTCGGGCGGTTTACGACAAACGACAGGTCCTCGCCCGTCACGTCGCCGTACGTCTCTAAAAACGCCGCAAGCTGTCCAAAGCCGTGGTACCAATACCCGTAGCCCTCCGAACAGTAGCCATCCTCTGCTAAGCCGCTGAGATACGCCTCAATAGAATCAAACAGCTTTTTCTTCACGAGCGGAAGTCGCTCGGGGAACACGAACAGATACGCATATGCCGTGCCCATCGTCTGACACGCAATCCAGTTGCTTTTGGGGGTGTTTCCAAGCCCGAAATAGGTGGGATTGTTCTCAAAGGGCAGAATCACGCGGCGCTCCAGCTCGCGGCGGATGCGGATCTTGATATCGTTGCGCAGCTTGTCCTTCATCACCGCGTAGGTAAAGCTGAGTGCCGTGCTCATAAAGGCAGTATCCAGATCGATCTGCTCGTAATCAAACGTCTGATTGACGTCGTCTCTGTGGTGATACGAGGAAAACCATGCGTACTGCGAGCAAAACTCGGCGATCATTTCCTCCAAGTCTCCGATGTACCGATCGTCGTCGAGAGAGAGAACCTGCAAGCAGAAAAAGCGGAGCTTGCGGCGAACGTCGATCTGATCACACACGGCGGTATCCCCGCCCTCATCAAAAATATGCATAAAATCCGCATAGGTCGGGCGTTCGATGGGCGTTCCCTCAAACAGCGCGCCATACGTCTCGCGCGCCTGTGCCACAAGGCTTTGCCCGCGCGCGGTCGCGAGAATCCCCTTCAAATGCTCATACGTATAAACCGTTCCCATTTTTTACCTCGTCAAAATATTTTTATACGTGCATGATATCAATCCTGATATGCAATCGTTTTTTTGCAGTCGCAAAATACGTTTTATAGTAGCCGTTGCGATTCGCCGCCAAAATTTTGCCGTCAAGGAGGTCTCCGTCAGCGGTATAGCGGCAAATCCAATCCTGATAGAAAACGCTGAGTACGTTTCCGTCAAGCCTGATGTCCGAATACGCTTCTCCGTCAAAGGAAAACACGGGAAGCATAAATGCAATATCGCCATCCCCTGCCACCTCTATTTTAACGCCATCCCCATTCACCGTATAGGTTGAAGTGACCTCCTCTCCTTCCGCAAAGGAGGTGCTGAGCACAGCGCTTGCAGAACGCTCATCCCGAAACGTATCCAAAATTTTTGCACCCAAATCGGTGGCAAATTTCCACTCCCCGCCCACACGCACACCGGGGCAAAGGGACGCCCCCACAGGCTTTTCAATATCCACGGTGTAATTCGGCTCCGCGGGACACGGAATCGAGAGGCAGATCGCCGAGGGCGCGCCGACCTTGTGTACTCTTCCAAGCCCACAGGCGTCGTAGTGCGGATCTGCATTCAGATCAAATTCAAGACCGTAGCCGCCCGCCTTCAAAAAGAGCTTATGAAAATGCGCCGATGTCACAGCTACGACAGGCAGATCATCGGGCTCTTCTCCCACGGGAACCGTATCGTCGCACAATAGGTAAGCGGCGTACAAATTCGATGCAACGGTGATCATGTATTTGTCAAAATAAGCGTATTCCTCGCACCCATACCTCGTTTCAGTCGGGAAGCGATTCTTGACGTGGTAAATCGGTTCCAAAGACAGCCAGTGTTCGGTAACAGCCAAAGCCCTCTGTGCCGCAGCCTTGAACGTGCGTGCAAGCGCTCCATTCCCTTCCTTGGCATACCGATGCGCCTCATATTCGAAGATCGCGATCATCCAAGGCTCGTTGTGAACGAACTGATTGCTCCGCCCGCCAAACGCAACTTCACCGTTCGGAGATTGCATCTCCAGCGTCAAAAGCCCCGCGCGTTGCAAAAGCACGTCGATCTCCCGATAGTAGCGCCCCCGATAGCCCGCGTTCAGCAGCATCGAAAACAAGCCGCGCGGCGCCAGATCGTATAGAATCGGGTGATGGGTCTCCCCTTGCGCGTCCATATACATCCCGTTTTCATCCATCCACTGAAGCTGAGAAGCAAGCTGTGTGTCAATAAATTCTTCGGAGCCGCCGATCCCCGTTCGAAGCCTGAAAAACTCACTTACAGCAGTAAAAAGAGCCCAGTTTTTTACGCGATCGGTCGGTTGCGTTGCATATTGATTATAGCAGGTCGTGGGTTCGATCGATGCAAGATACCCTTTCCAACGCCCGATTGCCATTGTATCCACAGCACCGCTTTGCTCCAGCTCTTGGATACAGGAAACGATTTCCCTGACGGAAAAATCGTTCGCCGCCTTGACCGTTGGAATCGTCTTGCAACAAAATTCCATCATATCAAGGAACGTCTGCATCAAATCGCACCGTCTTCCATGGGCGATCAGAATGCCGATATTCGCGGTAAGACGGGGAAAGCCGTGCTCGGTCAGTCCGCGCTTCTTGACCTCTTCGAAATATCGCTCGATATGTGTCATGGAATAGGCAGACAGCGCACGCTCCATCAATCCAATATACGTTTCCTTCATACGTCCTCCGATTTGAATCCATCACTCTATAAATTATAAAGCAAAAGAGAACTTCTGTCAACCGAAACGCACAAAAAAGCAAGTTTTACAACATTCGTTGCAGGATTTACCAAAAAAAAACGAGGCAATAAAGTGACGTCTTTACGGACATCACTCTATCGCCTTCAATGGTTTTCTTGGATCATAGGCAAAAATTACTCTCACCTCAGCCCCTCCCAACCATTTCTTCAGGCAGCTCCAGCGTAGGATCTTCTCCCAAAGAAATCAAATCGGGCTTATAACACAGCCGATACGTATAAACGGCAATATCATCCTCAATCGCAGGATCTTGCTCAACCATGGTACGCTTCAATACATTCCCATAGACATCATATTCATAATACACGTAGCTTGTAATCCCCGTCCCATCTTCACAACGCCTTTCAATTTTGTTTCCGCTTTCGTCATATTCGAAATAAAAAGCAACAAATTCTCCGTTCGAAGCATAAATCGTGTTTTGAATCAGATTTCCTTCGGCATCGTATTCCCATTCTTCCCGATCCCAGCCCATTCCGCTTGCCTGATTCCAAATGCATCGAATTTTATTTCCTTGTTCATCATACTCAAATTGGCAATCACTTTGTGTAAAAAACGCCCCACCGTTTTCGTGCACCGTGGTTTTTATAAGCTCTCCATGCTCGTTATATTCGTAGACCTTTGTCTCCATCCAAAAGCCGCTCTCATTTTTCAAAACGTTCTCGGTCATACGCCCCGATGCATCGAATTTTCTTTCCTGTATATAACCCAATCCGACTACTTTCGTTATATTTCCGTACTTATCATACTCCAGCTCCACAGTCTCTCCGCTCGGTTCGATCTGACGAATCGGATTGCCTGCCTCATCGTACTCATACCGTGTAATCCCCGCCAAGTAGCCGAGCGTTCGCTCCACCTCAATCAAAAATCCGTTCTCATCGTATCGATAATTGGTGCGGTAAGACTTGCTTTCATCTGCATAAACGGTTTCTTGAAAAGTTCTTCTGCCGTAATCATCGTACGCATAGAAAGCTGTATAATCACCGTATTGCGAATTGCTCTCCTGCTTCTCAAGGTGAAAGACAAAGCGGCTCAAATAGTCCGAAACATCCTTGTAATCCTGAAGCGTCAAAAAGATCGTGTAGGCTTCTTCAAGCCTTTCTTGCTGCAGTAATGCCAGCGCCGCATTATATTTTTCAAGATTTTCATCATCAGAGGGCTTGTCCTCATAATCCGGAACCGTAGTCTCATCCGAAGGCATATTCGCATCCTCATTGATGTCATTGCAAGAGCAAAGAGAGCCAAGCAGCATCACAAGAACCAACAAAAAAGCAACCGATTTTTTCACACCATGCCTCCGCAAATTTTTAGTTTCAAGTTCAGTATATCATGTCAAAAACACTTTGTCAATAAGGTGGGGAAAAGTTTTTCTGTCCAAGTGGTGAAAAAAGCACCGCACACGGCGCAAGCACGCGGGGGCGATGTGTTTGGGGACAGTAAAAACGGAAGGGACTGCGTCATTCAGCCCCTTTACTTGTATTTCTTCCAAAGTGCTTAATGCGGGTGCGCCGCGATACACGCCTCAAAGCTCACGTGACGCACGGTAATCGGTGTGGAGCGAATCACCTCCACGGTACCGTCAGTTCCCACAAGCACGGTCGGATCACGGTCCCCCTCTACAGTACATCACGCGGAGGCATCAACACCGATTGATTTTTAGGCAATGACAGCACAAAGCCGCACTTATGAGGATTTCTGCTGCGCTTTTCCGTTCAAAAGCGCTCTGTAAAGAATGAAGCTCAGAACTATTTCAATGATCGATATCGCAAGCATTATGGCAATGATCACGATCATCGGAGAGCCCAGCAGAATAGCGGAAAAGCCCAGTCCGATCCCCGCTGTTGCGATCTTCACGCCGAACTCCAACACGGTAAGCAGAGTTTGGTGCTGCTCTTTCGGCGTGTGTGTAAATAAAACGTCCTGCATGTACAGCTTGAACGGGTCTCTGATAAAAAGGATGATCGTGTATCCCACACCCATCACAACAATTTTCACAACGATCTGCGGAATCAACGAGCCAAACAACAAAAGCGCGATCGAAATGCCGAGTAATGAAGACAGTGCCATACCCATTTTATTCTGATATTTTTTATATAGCTTTTCAAAAACCACGTTTGATAAGACACGAATCACGCGCGAAGCACATATAATAGCGCCTATTATCAACGAAGTTTGTTCGACGTCGAACTCGAGAAGAATATTCTGTTGGATGAAGAGCTTGCCCTCGCTCTGACCGTTTACCACGATCGAATAGAAAAGTGCGTACAGAACGATCGCAATGATGACTAGCTTGTTGTAATGAATTTTCACTCTCGAGCCTGATTTACCGTTATAAGTGATCTTATTATACTCTGAATAGTCCTTCATGAAGAGTGAAAGAATAAAGCCCAACGTGCAGGTCGTAATACATCCTATCATCGGAAGATAGTGATTCAGATTGAACATATAGCTTGCCACAAAGGAGATGAGCATCGTGATGACCGCATAAACGGTGTTCGCCGACGTCCTGTAGCGAACGAATTCACTTCTCCGATCCAGCAAATCCAGATTGTTTTCAAGCGCTACGACAGCGGCGCTTTTGAATATCGAGGCAACGTCGTGAAAGATCCTGCCCAACAAGACAAGATAATAGCTTTTTCCAAAAGTAATAAATGTCGCCGATAGCAATAAGAAAAACGCTCCGCTTCTCACCGCCGCGGTATTTCCAATCTTTTTGATGATAAAAAGAACCGGAAATTGTAACGCGATGCAAATCATCTGCGACAGAGCTGTAATAGAAACGATCTCCGCAGGCGAAAAATTCTTTACGAGCGTTAAAAACAAGGTGTCTACGGCAATATAAAACAAAAGATCGCCCGTCAAGCCTGAATACCAAGGAAACACCGTTAAAAATCTGTTTGTCCCCCTTCTCAAATCTTCCCCTCCCTTTTTTCGTCTTTCCTATTGATTATATCACAGTTTTGATGTATAATCAAATACGTATAACGTGATGATGTTATAGAATAAATATTATACGAGGGAAAATCATGGAAACGATTGCAAAATACGCATATCAGGTTTATAAAAGAGGAAGCTTCACAAAGGCAGCCAAAGATCTCTACATATCTCAACCGTCGCTCAGCGCAGCGATCTCAAGACTGGAAAACGATCTGGGATTCCGCATATTCAACCGTTCAACGATACCGTGCTCTTTGACCGCGGAAGGCAGAATTTATATAGAGAGCCTTGAGGAGATCATGGAAAGCGAAAACAATATGCGAAAAAGAGTAAAAGAGCTTTCCGACACCGACCACGGATCGATAACGGTCGGCGGATCGAGCTATGCCTCATATTTGATTTTGTCCGATATATGCAATGAATTTTATAAGAAATATCCGAAAATACGCGTAACGGTCGATCTTGGGAATGTTGGAAGCCCGCGTGTTTTATATGAAAAATTAGATCATAACGAGCTTGATATTTTAGTAACCTACAACAGTTCTCACACCAAACATATGATTGAACCCATTTTCGAAGAGCGTCTCGTTATTGCGATGCACAGAAATATGCCGGGAGCAGAAACGCTTGAGCATATTGCACTGACGCGGGATGAGCTCCTTTCCCAAAGCTATTCACCCGATCGCGAAATTGAGGATACATCAATTTTCAGTGGCGTTGAATTTTTGGAATTCTCCAGAAAATCAGACACCGATCAACGAATGTCAAAGATCCTTGGCAGCTACAAGCCCTCACGCTATAAAATACAAAATGCAAGGCATAGCGAAATGCACTATAATCTGATGTGCGCAGGCATTGGCGCAGTTTTGACGAACTCTCTTGCAATTGCACAAAAGCCTTACGATCAAAACATTTTGTTCTTTATGCCAAAAAGCGAGGAATCCCACAGAAAAATCTTTCTCGTATATAATTCTTCCTCCAAAAACAATCAACTGATCAAAAATTTTATAACGGTTGCAAAAGAGATTTATACGGCAAAGCACAGCAAATCCGCAACGTAACAGATCGACATCTATTTTCGCTATATTGGAAAGCTTGCACCCGAACAAATTGCCTAAAGCCAAAAATCATAACCACCCGTCAAACGGGTGGTATGCACAAGGGCTAAAAGCCCAGTACTACCGGCCAGCGGCTCAAGCCGCTGGCTTTCGTACACTCAAGCCTATTGCCTTTGCCACTTTTGCCGCCAAAAGGGCGTTCGTATTACTTGCTACCCTTAAAAGGCTCTTCGTATTCCTTGACGCTCAATTTGTCGAGGGCTATATCGTGTTTCTCTTGATCTTCGATATACTTCCTTATGGTGCTCCCGTTAAGTCCTACCGTCGATACATAGTATCCTTCTGCCCCAAAGTGTCGGTTCCCGAATTTATATTTCAGGTTTGCATGTTTATCGAACATCATCAATGCACTTTTTCCTTTTAAATATCCCATAAAACTTGACACGCTCGTTTTTGGTGGTATCCTTAATAGTAGGTGCACATGGTCGGGCAATCATATGTCCCTCCGGTATTTCTACGTCTTTATATTTGCATAGAGTCCGGATTATCTCTTGCAGATCGGCGCGATACTGATTGTATATGATTTTCCTTCTGTACTTCGGTGCGAACACTATGTGGTACTTACAAACCCATAAAACAAAAATCCGCCTTCTTACGAAAGCGGATTTTGTTTGTGATTACAGAATGAAATTACAACTTAAACAATTTAAGATTTTGCTTGCGGAACGTAATGATGCCTCGTTCGGTCTTATTCCTGCACGATATCAAAGCTGTATACCTCGCACCCCGTCCACGCTCTATTGTTGCAGGAAACATAGAATTTTCCGTTGTATATAAACATATTTTCAGACTCTCTATCCATGTTTAGAGGAATAAGCGCGACCTCCTCGCCGCTTTCAACGTCGTTCACGTGAATATTATTTTTCATTGTCTTGGGATCGTCGCCGCCTTTACCAAGAAAGAACTCAAGCCTATAAACGTACTCTCCGTCACATTCTATTCCCTGAGAAGGCCAGCCGGGCGTTATATTGATTGCCTTAGTGTCTATCAGTTTAAAATTCTCGTCCCAATAGTCAATCTCCTTTTCGCTTGCAGTAATATACTGTCTTGTATTCTTGTTATACGTAATTGTAAACAAGTCGAATTTTGGCAGTTCGTATATCTTCTTCAATGTTAAAGTCTGCGCATCGACTATATAGACTATGTTGGAGGTAGGCGATGTCAGATCGCAGCAATGTGTAATAGCGATCGTATTATCATTGGGATTATACGCACCGTCATTTGCATGACCGAGCATCATATCCTCACTGTAAGCAATAATCTTTTGCGTGGCAAGGTCGTACTTTACTATAATACAATGGCGAGAATCACGGCTTACCATAAACTCATAAAGGTGTTTTCCGTCGGTGCAACCGCCCTGAACCCAGGGAAGATCATGCTCACCGCTTTTAATGTCAACAACGGTCAACTTTTCTTCATAGGTTATCTTGGTTGTTAAAGGCTTGCCCCGTTTTATACGTTTGGTATCGACGTCTTTGAATTTTTTCATTATAATTCTCCTTTTTCGAAAACAACTCCGCATATATGAGAATATTATATCTCACAAATTATAATATGTCAACATAAAAACGGAATTTTACTCACATTAAAAATGCGACAAAAAGAAATTCTTGCGGGAAGATTTTTCCCTGTTCCTCGCTCCGCGCTCGTATAAAGAATCCCTTACGGGATTCTTTCCCCTGTTCACGCTTCGCGTGAGCAGAATTTCTTAAGCTCAAGTGCAACAAAAGAGCCAAACAGAAAACCCGAGGCGATTGCCTCGGGCTTTCTGTTTGGCTCCCCCTGCTGGACTCGAACCAGCGACACCCTGATTAACAGTCAGGTGCTCTACCGACTGAGCTAAGGAGGAATATGAAGTTTTGCGGCTATTGCCGTCCTCCGCAGTCAGGGGCTCGGGTCGCGTAGCGACTGTCCGGCTTGAGCCAAGGAGGAATATTGAGTTTGCGGCTCCTCATTTCGAGGATATAAATCAGTCAAGGGAAACTTATTCAGTTTCCCTTGGTCTGTGTCGGCTATGAGCTATCTTCCCGGGCCGTCTCCAGCCAAGTATTTTCACCACTGCAGCGCTTAACTTCCGTGTTCGGAATGGGAACGGGTGGACCCACTGCGTTAAAATAACCGACTCGCTCAAGCGATCCGCCTGAGCTATTCTTTTGTGTCAGCGTTGAGCTATCTTCCCGGGCCGTCTCCAGCCAAGTATTTTCACCACTGCAGCGCTTAACTTCCGTGTTCGGAATGGGAACGGGTGGACCCACTGCGTTAAAAACACTGACTTGTGCGGCACTCCCTTCAATTGCTTGAAGTTCGTACCAACTTTCCCATCGGGCTTTGAAGCAACGATTTCTCGCTGTACTTCCCCGATATTTGGGTGTCGGCACTGCCTTTTATTTGCATAAAAGCTGTACCAACTTTCCCCTCGGGCTTTGAAGCAACGATTTCTCGCGGCATTTCCCCGATATTTGGGGGTCGGCACTGCCGACTGGTGCACCTCCGGGGACTCGAACCCCGGACCCACTGATTAAGAGTCAGTTGCTCTACCAGCTGAGCTAGAGGTGCATTCCCCGAGACTTGTGAACTTTCTTGTGTCCACAGAAAATCGGATAAAGGAAGAATCTGAGTCTAAAGCGAAACTCAAATAATTGTAACTTGAACGTAAAGTTCAAGCCCTCGGTCTATTAGTATCGGTCAGCTGAACACATTACTGTGCTTACACCTCCGACCTATCAAACTTGTAGTCTGCAAGTGACCTTACC
>JAFTKI010000004.1 GCA_017453335.1 Clostridia bacterium | reverse complement strand
ATTTCAATAAGGTGACGCAGGAACAGTTGGATGCTGTTGTTTCTTTAATTAACAATCGCCCGCGTAAATGCCTTGGTTTTTTGTCTCCAAATGATTTTTTGAAAAAAGTGTTGCACTTGGCTTGACAATCTGACGAGGCTCCTTTGGTGCATTTTACTTTAATAAACCGGTGTCTTTGATTATGGTCTGCTCAACGAATACAGATAACAGCTTCCGCCGTCACGCTTTGCAAACACGGCAAGGTACTGCTCCGAGGTTTCCCATCCGTCAACCAAGCAAAAGGTCATCCGATAGGTATGCTCGGTCTCTTCCATTGCATCCACCCGCACGTCAACGCCCGATACCCACGCCTGCAAGGGGGCGGTATAGCCATCGGCGCGGTCAAGATACTCAAACACCTCGCCGTCCTTATGCCGAACCGAGCTTGTGCCGAAATACCGTGTTGCCGCACTTTCAAAATCGGTTCCGGGGATCAGAGTGGTAATGGTTCGCCCGGGATACGCCGCGGGAACCGAAGACAGCACGCTGTTGTTTCCCGTATACAAAAGATAGTTCTCCCGCAACAGATCGTTCAGGATCGCATCGCGGTACAAGGTCACCGCCTGCGAGGGCGTGTCAAAGGTGGGCAGAGAGAGCGAATTTGCTGTGGTCAGCGATTGCAGCATGTCTGCAAGCTGATCTGCCGCATCGCCATCGGTAGCACAGGTCTGCACGGTTGGCTCCTCGTCGTAATTGACAACGTCAACACCGAAAATGTCTCTGAGCCAAAGCATATCCGATCCCGCCACGCAGGAAACCAGGAAAACCGAAAGAAGGAGCAACAGGACGACCAGCATACCGCGACCGATACGTCTTTTTCTTCTGCGATAGCCACGTCTCATTCCCTTTTCCTCCCTTCCCTGCGACAGTCATTTTCATTCGACATTATTTTACCAAAACCGCAATATTTTGTCAAGGGCATTTCGAGGATTTTTTCACAATATCTTGTATTTTTTACAAATAATTTACCACAAGATGTTTGATTTTGTCGTATGTTCTGCGTTTTTTGTCGTATGTGACAGTATATACGACATTTTAAAGTTAATTCAGCAAGAATAATCGTTCTGCTCGGCGTGTTGCTTCAACCGTTCGGCGTGTCGCTGTTCTTCATCGATCAGCCACAAGAGGAGTGAGCGCACCACGCGGTCCTGTGTGCGCCCAAGCATGGTCTGACAGCGGTCGATGCTGCGCCGCTTGTCGCGGATGGCTTGGTGCAAAACCGTTTGCGAAAGCATCTCACATCCACGGCGGGCATCATCGGGGCGGTGCAAGGTCTCCACGCGGATCTGTGTACGCAAGGAGGGATTTCCGCCAAGCGCAAGGATCAGTTCCCCCAACAGGCGGAAATGCAGGATCTCGTCCTGCATCTGCTCCAGAAGCAGCTCGGACAGTCGGCGGTCACAGCCATCACACAACATACTGCGGTACGATGCGGAGGCAACGGCGCTCAGCTCCTCGGCATACATCTCCTCCAGTGCGCGTGCAAAGCGAATATCGTGAACCACGCACCCCTCGGGCGTGGGATGAAAAAATTTTGGGGTAGGTCTGTCTTGATTCATATCGGCTCCTTTCAAAAATGCAAACTTCATAGCATTCTATGCAAAATAAAGAGAATTTGTGACCAAATCAAAAAGATTTTGAAAAAAGAAATCCTCTCGGCAACGGAAAAGAAAAAATCTCTTTACTTTTTGCCGCGCGTGTGGTATGATAAAAAAAGAAAGCCCCCAAAGGAGACTTGTTTATGAGATCAATTCCGAAAAAAAATAGGGATCTGCGACGCTACGTGCTGAAAAAAGACCTGTTCCGAGCCGTTGGATTTTTGCTTTGGATGGTGCTTTGGTGGAGCGGCGCAGTCGTATACAACAACAACCACAAAACCTACCCCGATGAGCGGCGCATGGTGGGATGGCGGCTATGGCTTTGGCTGGGGATCGCCTTGGTGATCGGATTTTTACTGTTCCGCCTGTGGAAATTCTTTACCGACCGAACGTTTCGCGGTAAGGTCGTGACCAACGACAACTCGCGGAGCTACACTCCCTCGGAGGATCCTGGCAGCTCGGAGTACGACTTCCGATTGAATACCAAGCTGAAGATCAGATTGCCGAGCGGAAAGGTACGGCGCATCCGCTTTGAGCAAAAGAACGGATTTTATACCTACTACTACGAAGGAACCGAGCTGTTGCACCTGCACGGTCTTCCCTATCCGATCAACCTTGATCCCACGGGCAAAAACGGCTACATTTGCTCGGCGTGCGGTACTTGGAGCAAAGCGCTGCCCGAGCGGTGCGCGGTATGCAACCATACGGTCATTGATCCAAAGGAGCTGCAATAAAGAAAGAGACCTTCGTGACGGCTGTCACGAAGGTCTCTTCGGTTGTATCCAAGAAATGCACAGTTCGATAAATCGCAAAAATCTTTTATTCCGCTTTTTCTTTTGACGAAAAGGGCGCAAAAGAAAAAGCTTAGCAAAAAGAAAAGCGCCGAGACAGAAATTTCGCCGTCTGCGGACGGCAAGGAGGGCTCCGCGCCCTCCACCGCGCAAGCTTTTGAAAAAGCTTGATCAAAACCTTAGGCGAACTGACGAAAGCCGTGAGCTTTTCAGTACTCGCAGAGCCCTTCGTGACGGCTGTCACGAAGGGCTCTCTTGCTTTATTTTTCTCTGAACTGTTGCTTATAAAGCATCGCGTAGATGCCGTCCTGCTCCAAAAGCGCGTGGTGGCTTCCCTGCTCCTTGATCTCACCGTCGGCGATCACGGCGATCTCGTCGGCATTCTTGATGGTGGAAAGGCGATGTGCCACCACCAGCGTGGTGCGTCCGCGGCAAAGCTCGTCCAGTGCCTCCTGAATCAAAATCTCGGTGGCGTTGTCAAGCGCGCTGGTCGCCTCATCCAGGATCAGAATCGGCGGATTCTTCAAAAAGACGCGTGCAATGCAAAGCCGTTGCTTCTGTCCGCCCGACAGCCGCACGCCGCGCTCTCCGATCACGGTCTCATATCCCTCGGGGAGCGACAGAATATAGTCGTGAATGTTCGCGCGCTTTGCCGCCTCGATCACTTCCTCCTCGGTAGCGTCCAGGCGACCGTACAAAATGTTTTCCCGAATGCTTGCATTGAAAAGGTAGATATCCTGCTGTACGATACCGATATTGCGGCGCAACGATGCCAGCGTGATCTCTTCGATCGGCTTACCGTCAATGAGGATCCTTCCCATGCGTATATCGTAAAAATGCGGAATCAGATGGCAGATCGTGGTTTTTCCGCCGCCACTGGGACCGACCAAGGCAAAGGTCTTTCCGCGTCCGATCTTCAGATTGATGTTTTTGAGTACGTCACGCTCGTCATTGTAGCCGTACGAAACATCCGAAAACTCGATCTCGCCCTGCAAGCGTTCCACGCTTTGCGCACCCTCGGCATCACACTCGATGGGCATATCCATGATCTCAACAAAGCGTTCAAAGCCCGCCACACCGTTCTGGAAGCTCTCCATGAAACGGATGAGCGTGGTGATGGGGTTGAGGAACAGATTGATTGAAACGATAAACGCCGAATATCCCGCCACCGTGATATCTCCGTGGTACAGGAAAAAACCGCCCGCGATCAGCACCACCACGTTGAAAACATCGGTGACAAAGGTGGTGGAGGAATGGAATTTTCCCATTGCCTTGTAGGCGTCACGGCTCGCATTTTGGAATTGCTCGTTTCCGATCTCAAATTTTTCTGCTTCCTTTTCGGCGTTGGTGAACGCCTTGGTTACACGGATGCCCGAAATGCTGTTTTCCAGCGATGCGTTGATCACCGCAACCGATTGGCGGCGGTCACGGAATGCCTGCGACATTTTTTTGCGTGTTATCAGCGAGACAACAACCAGAATCGGCACACAGGCAAAGATGATCAGCGTGAGCCACGGATTGATGGTGCAAAGATAAACAAAGGACATGATCACCGAAATACCCGAAATGATCACGGTCTCGGGGCCGTGGTGCGCAAGCTCCACCACATCAAAGAGGTCGTTTGTCATGCGCGACATGATCTTTCCCGTTTCGTGATTATCGTAAAAGGAAAACGGCAGCTTTTCCAGATGGTTGAAGAGATCCCTGCGCATCTGCGCCTGCATCCGTACGCCCATCACGTGTCCGTAATACTGGATAAAATAGTTGAGCAGCATTCGAACGAAGTACAACAAAAGCAAGCCGCATCCCACCGCAACCACCATTTTGTAGTTTGCGTTCTCGATATCGGTGATCATCGACTGCGTTGCGATCGGATACAGGATCGCAATCGCCGCAACCAAAAAGGATGCACTCAAGTCCATGATCAACAGCTTTTTATGGGGCTTGTAGTAACTCAAAAACCGTTTTAACATTCCAAAATTCCTTTCGTTTCCGCTCTTTTCGCTTTTATTGTATCACAAAAGCTCGACTTTGTAAACAAGTTTTCACCGAGAAACCTATAAAATAATGAAAAGTACTTGACTTTTTCGGATTTTGACATATAATAGAATTAGAATAATTCTTGATTTTGGAGGATACCATGACCAAGCAACGCGAATTGATCCTGAATATCTTAAAGCAATCCGACCGCCACCTGACCGCCGACGAGATCTTTTTTCTTGCCAAGCTGAAAATGCCCAGCATCGCCATGGCAACGATCTATAACAATCTCAACGCTATGCACGAGGCGGGCATCATCAACCGCCTGCACATCGACGGTGTTGCCGATTGCTTCGATAAGGTCACCGAGCCGCACGATCACCTGCTATGCGACAAGTGCGGAAAGATCACGGACGTCCGTCTGCCCCGTCTTGCCGAGATCTTGGAAAGCGAGCTGGCAACCGAGATTGAGGACTACGAGCTGACCGTTCATTACGTATGTCCCGAATGTCGCCGCGCCCCCAAACGCCGCGCACAGGTGCAGTAAGACCATGGCACAGATGCAATTTGACCGCAGACAGGCGATCCTTGCCTACCTGCAGGAAAGAAAAAGCGCGACCGTGCGCGAGCTTGCCGCAACGATCTATTCCAGCGAAGCCTCGATCCGCCGCGATCTGGAGGCAATGGAGGCAGAGGGATATCTGCACCGTGTGTACGGAGGTGCGGTACTGGCACAGCCAGCCAATGCCGTCACACCGCTCGTTCTGCGTGACGGAGAACACGCCGCACAAAAAGAAGAGATCGCCAAGCGCGCCGCCGAAATGGTGACCGATGGCTCCACGCTTCTGATGGACGCATCCTCTACCACAAGACGAATGTTCAAGCACCTGGAGCATCGCCACGGACTGCGGATCTTTACCAACAATGTCCGCGCGGTTGAGCTGATGGCAAACTCCGATGCGGAGATCTATCTGACAGGAGGGCTTTTCGACCGCAAGAACCACGCGTTTGTCGGGCCTGCCGCCGAGCGGTTTCTGGCAACCGTATCTGCCGATCTGCTCTTTTTCTCCAGCCAAGGGCTTTCCGAGAACGGCGAGATCTCCGATGTATCCGCGATCGACAACTCCCTGCGCCGCGTGATGCTTTCACGCGCACAAAAAAAGATCTTTCTGTGTGACAGCTCCAAGCTGGGGCTCCGCCGCGATTTTGTGCTGTGTACACGGCACGAGGTGGATCTGATCCTTTGCGACAAGGCTCTGCCGTGGGAGTAACACTCATTTTACACGGAAATCTTGACAAAGACCGAACCCTATGCTATAATATTAAAATCTTATAAACCAATAAAGGAGACCGTCATGGAAAAGATCAAATGGCGCGGCGGCACTCTGCTTGCCCCCGTTCCGCCCGTACTGGTAAGTTGCGCCGACGGCGAACGAAAAAACCTTTTGACGGTGGCTTGGACGGGGATCATCAATTCCGATCCGCCCAAGACCTATATCTCGGTGCGCCCCTCGCGTTATTCCTATGACATTATTAAAAAAAGCGGCGTGTTTGCCATCAATCTGACAAGCAAAGATCTGGTTCGTGCCGCCGATTGGTGCGGTGTTTGCACCGGTGCCAAAAACGATAAATTTGCCAAGTGCGGACTTACGACCGAGCCAGCAAAGGAGATCGACTGTCCGA
This sequence comes from Clostridia bacterium, assembly GCA_017453335.1. The sequence goes on along the minus strand of JAFTKI010000004.1, from coordinate 37,032 downwards.
TTCTCACGGACGCTCCCGTGGTGCTGGAATGTCGGGTGACCGAGGTCGTTCCGCTCGGCTCACACGATATGTTCTTAGCCGACATTGTCGCGGTGGACGTAAACGAAGATCTTGTTGATGCAACCGGTAAGCTCCACCTGGAAAAAGCCAACCTTGTTGCTTATGCACACGGTGATTATTATGAGCTGGGCAAGCGGCTTGGCCACTTCGGCTTTTCGGTTGCCAAAAAGAAAAAGCATCCGCGCACTCCCAAAAAATCTTAAAATGCACTCACACGAATAGGAGATAGATTATGCAGCTTTATAACTCTGTTACCAAAACAAAAGACGAATTCGTCCCCAACGAGCCGGGAAAGGTCAGCATGTACACCTGCGGACCTACGGTGTATCACTTCGCACACATCGGAAACCTGCGCACCTATATCATGGAGGACGTTCTGGACCGTTACCTGCGCTATGCGGGCTATGAGGTCACCCGCGTGATGAACATCACCGACGTTGGTCACCTGACCTCGGATGCCGACACGGGCGAGGATAAGATGCTCAAGGGTGCAAAGCGCGAGAAAAAGACCGTTATGGAGATCGCGCAGTTCTACACCGAGAAATTCTTTGAGGACTGCGAGGCTCTGCACATTCGCCGTCCCGAGGTCGTTGAGCCCGCAACGGGATGTATTGATGAGTTCATCAAGGTCATCTCCTCGCTTATTGAGAAGGGCTACGCTTATGAGGCGGGAGGCAACATTTATTTCGATACCTCCAAGCTCAAGCAATACTACGTGTTCCACAACTTTGAGGAGGAAGACCTTGCAGTTGGTGTGCGCGAGGGTGTTGAAGAAGACGGAAACAAGCGCAACAAAGCCGACTTCGTGCTCTGGTTCACCAAGTCCAAGTTCGACGACCAGGAGCTGAAATGGGATAGCCCCTGGGGCATCGGTTACCCCGGCTGGCACATCGAATGCTCCTGCATCAGCATGAAGCATCTGGGCGAGAAGCTGGATATCCACTGCGGCGGTATCGACAACGCATTCCCCCATCACACCAACGAAATCGCTCAGTCCGAGGCATACCTCGGTCACAAGTGGTGCAACTGGTGGGTACACGTTCTGCACCTGAACACCAATTCGGGTAAGATGAGCAAATCCAAGGGCGAGTTCCTCACCCTTTCTCTCCTGGCTTCCAAGGGCTATGATCCCATGGTCTACCGCTTCTTCTGCCTGCAATCGCACTACCGCAAGTCCTTGGTATTCTCTTATGAGAACATGGACAATGCAAAGGTTGCCTACAACAAGCTGATCGCTCGCATTGCATCTTTGGAAAAGGACGGCGAGATCGACCAAGCCGCATTTGACGAGCAAAAGGCAAACTTCCAAAAAGCACTTGACAACGACCTGAACACCTCCTTGGCGGTTACCGCTGTTTACGACGTGCTCAAGGCAAATACCAACGGTGCCACCAAGCGCGCGTTGCTTGCCGATTTTGACCGTGTGTTGTGCCTGGATCTGTTGGAAAACGCCGACAAGCTGAATGCCGAGAAAGAAACCGAGGCACAAAAGCCTGTATCCGACGATCCCTTCATCCGCGAGATCGAAGAAATGATCGCCGAGAGAGCTGCCGCAAAGAAGGCAAAGAACTATGCCGAAGCCGACCGCATTCGCGCCGAGCTGCTTTCCAAGGGTGTCACTCTGATCGACACCAAGGACGGCACCACCTATCAGATCGGTTGATCCGAAAAGAACCGTATGTTCGATCATATCAAAAAACTGCTCGTGACCTATCGCGAGCAGTTGCTTTATCTGCTGTTCGGTACGTTGACCACCGCGGTAGACTTTGGCGTCAGCTTCGTATTGTACTACTTCTGGGGAGATGCGATCGATGCCAATGTCTATCTCATTCACGCCGCCAATCTGTCGGCATGGGGCTGTGCCGTTCTGTTTGCCTACGTGACCAATCGCAAATGGGTATTCCGCAGCGATCGCCGCGGCTTTTTGCCGATCCTGTGCGAGCTTGGCGGGTTTGCGGGCGGCAGATTGTTCACGCTCCTCTTGCAAGAAGCGATCTTTTTCGTTTTCTTCGATCTTTGCGCCTTCAACGAATACGCCGTGAAGATCGTTGCCGCCGTTTTGGTCGTCATTCTCAATTATCTGATCAGCAAGCTGCTGATATTCCGCAAGCATAAAACCGACAAAGTATAACCCAAAAGGAGAACGCTATGGAAAAACAACCTCGCTTTACATGGAAAGACCGCGAATTTTATCTGGACGGTAAGCCCTTCCGCATCTACAGCGGATCGATCCATTATTTCCGCTCCCTGCCCGAGCAATGGAGAGATCTGTTGCAAAAGCTCAAGGATCTTGGCTTTAACACGGTAGAGACCTACTGCGCATGGAACCTGCACGAGCCGAAGCCCGGACAGTTTGATTTCTCGGGACGCTTGGATTTTGAAAAATTCTTGTCGATCGCACAGGAGCTGGGACTGTACGCCATCGTGCGCCCCGGCCCGTTCGTTTGCGCCGAGTGGGAGTTCGGCGGCTTCCCCGGTTGGTTGCTTGCCAAGGATAACATCCGTATCCGCACAAGCGATCCCGCCTACACCGAGCCGCTGACCGCTTACATGGATCAGCTTGTGCCGCACATTGTTCCCCACCTGATCACCAACGGCGGAAACGTGCTGATGGTTGCCGCCGAGAACGAATACGGCTCCTACGGCAACGACCACGCCTACATGGAGTGGTGCGCCCGTCTTTTGGAGGATCGCGGCATCGACGTTCCGATCTTCACCGCCGACGGACACCGACAGATGTTCCTCAACGGCGGACACGCGGGCAACCGCCTGTGTTGCCTGGATTTCGGCTTTCACAAGGGAATCACCTACGAATACGATGCATTGGATTCCTATATGCCAAACGCTCCCCGTATGTGCGTGGAGCATTGGGTAGGCAACTTCACGCAGTGGGGCGAGCCCTTCCGAAAATATGACGGTGAGATCGTGGCACACGAGGTTCAGCGTCACCTGGAGCTGAACGCCTCCTTCAATATGTACATGTTCCACGGCGGCACCAACTACGCGTTCTGTAACGGTGCGAACGCCTTCTATAAAAATCCCGACGATCCGCGCGAACTGACCTATTTTGCCGACACCACCAGCTACGATTACGATGCACCCCTGACCGAGTGGGGCGAATGTACGCCCAAGTATTTCGCCATTCAAAAGGTGATGGAAAAGCATCTTGGCAAAAAGCTCCCCACGCCCGCTCCCGTTCCTGTACAAAATATCGGAGAGGTACAGCTTTCTCCCGCAGGCGGTCTGTTCGCAAATCTTGATAACATCGGCACGCGCCACGAATCCAATCAGCTCTACTCGATGGAGCATTTCGGACAAAGCCTTGGCTATATTCTCTACCGCACTAAGATCGAGGGCATCATCGATCCGAAGGCGTTGGTTTTCGGAACGGTGAACGACCGTATGCACATTTACTTCAACGGCGTCTACCGCGCCACCATCCACCGCAACGATAAAAAGCAGTTCGTGGAATGTGCCGACTGGCTGGAAAACGGAGGCACGCTTGACCTGTTGGTTGAAAATATGGGACGCATCAACTTCGGTGTTGCACTCCTGATGGGCGACCGCAAGGGCATCCTTGATTATGTTTACGTCCACGCATCCTGCCGCCAGTTCCTTTCCGATTGGGAGATCTGGACGCTCCCGATGGATGCGCTTGACAAGCTCGAAAACACGCCCAACGCACAGCCCAACCTGCCCACCTTCTATCGCGGAACCTTCAAAGCTCCCGAAAAGAAGGATTGCTTCATCCATCCAGACGGATTTACCAAGGGCTTTATCGTAGTCAACGGATTCAATATCGGTCGCTATTGGAATATCGGCCCGCAGTATTCGCTCTACCTGCCCTACCCCATCCTCAAGGATGAAAATGAGATCCTCATCTTCGATGAAGAACCCGTAAACAAGCCCTTCGTCAATATCCTCGATCACCACGTCCTCGACAAACTCCGGGAAGACGCCGTCCCCGACGTGATCGTTTGAGGGTTAAGGAACGCGATTTGTGGGGACTTTTGAAAAAGTCCCCACACCCCCAAAACTTTTAAAGCAAAAGTTTTAAGGTATCCTTTTTGCTGTACGCTGTTCATTCGTGAAACAGCGTTTTTTCTTTTGTACGCTGACAGAACAATAGCTCCCGCAAGAAACGGGGCCCCTTCCCCTTTTTCTCACCGGTAGTAGAAACGCAAGGTTAGGCACATTATTTGAAAACACGCATTATCTTATTAGCCTTCCCCAGCGGGGAAGGCTTTCGGAAATCAACCGCAAGGATAGGCACACGATTTGAAAAATACGCACAAACCTGTAGGGATCGGCGTCCCCGACGGTCCTAAAACGAACGAATCTGATGTAACAACAAAACAACTACATTTATGTAGTGGTATATTCTATAAAAACAGTGAGGGGAACCCGTTTAAAACAGGTTCCCCTCGTGTAAATTTTCTGTTATACGTCAATATCCTTCATATAGCGGTCGCCGTTTTCGGTGATGAATTGCTTCCGCGCGGGAAGGTTATCGCCAAGAAGCGTATCAAAAATGACCTCTGTGGCGGCGGCATCTGCGGGAGAGACCGAGATCAATCGCCGTGTTGCGGGATTCATGGTAGTCTGCCACATCATTTCGGGCTCGTTCTCACCAAGTCCCTTGGAGCGCTGCAGGGTATACTTCTTGCTACCCAACTTTTTGAGGATCTCGGCTTTTTCAAACTCGTCGTACGCAAACAGCGTTTCGTCCTTGGTGGTGATCTCAAACAGCGGCGACTCCGCGATAAAGACCTTATGCTCCTTGATGAGCGTGGGCAGGAGTCGGTAGAAAAGTGTCAGGAGCAGCGTTCGGATCTGGAAGCCGTCCTCGTCGGCATCGGTACAGATAATGATCTTTGACCAACGCAGGCTGTCAAGGTCAAACGCACTCATGTCGCTTTTCTTTTTGCCGTGGATCTCAACACCGCAGCCGATGACCTTCAACAGGTCGGTAATGATCTCGCTCTTGAAGATCTTGTCGTAATCACTCTTAAGGCAGTTAAGCGTTTTACCGCGCACGGGAATGATCGCCTGATATTCGGCATCACGTCCCAGCTTACAGGAGGTCAGAGCCGAGTCACCCTCCACGATATAAAGCTCTGCAACGTTTGGATCCTTGGAGCGGCAGTTAACGAATTTTTCCACACGGTTGGCGGCATCGATCGAGCCTGCCAGCTTCTTTTTTACGTCAATACGAGCCTTTTCGGCAGACTCACGGCTGTGCTTGTTCAAAAGCACCTGCGCACCGAACACCTCGGCGGCTTTGGGATTTTCGATGAAGTAGATCTCCAACTGACGGCGCATGAACTCATTGAGCGCATCGCAGATAAAGGTGTTTGTGATCGCCTTTTTGGTCTGGTTTTCGTAGGACGTCAGGGTAGAAAAGCTGTTGATAACCAGCGCCAAGCTGTCGGCCACATCGTTAAAGGTGATCTTGCTTTCGTTTTTGGTGTATTTGTTGTTTGCTTTGAGGTATTTATCAAGCGCAAAGGTAAACGCCAAGCGCACAGCACGGTCGGGCGAGCCCCCATGCTCCAGAAAGCTACCGTTGTGATAGTATTCCAGCATATCGGTGGAGTTTTCTTTATTGCCCTTGAATACGCAGAACGAAATATCTGCCTTGAGCTTATATTCGTCCTTATCCTCGCGGTCGCGTCCCTGCGTTTCCAAATGCCACGAAACGGGAGCTGTCAGCGCATTCTCGCCAACGATCTCTGCGATATAATCGGAGATACCGTTTTCATACAGGAATTTGTCCTCCGTAAAGGTCTTATCCTCCTGCTCGATGCGCAGGACAAAGGAAATTCCCGCGTTGACCACCGATTGACGGCGCAAAATTTCATGGAAGAATCCGTGCGGAATATTGATATCGGTAAAGACCTCCAGGTCGGGCAGCCAATGAACTACGGTTCCCGTTCTTTTTTCCTTCGGAGAGAGCGGCCGCTCAACAAGCTCGCCGTCCACCTCTCCTTTTTTGAAGCGAATGGTTCGCTCTATAGCTCCGTCATAAGACTTGACCACCATGAATTCCGAGCTGTACTGCGTTGCACACGCGCCCAGACCGTTCAAGCCGAGCGAATATTCATAAGAACCGCCCTCGTTGTTGTCATACTTACCGCCCGCATACATCTCGCAGTAGATCAGATCCCAGTTCCAGCGCCCTTCGGCTTCGTTCCATCCCAGCGGAACGCCGCGTCCGTGGTCGTCCACCTGAATACTTTTATCCTGATAAACGGTAACCGTGATCTTATCTCCGTGTCCCTCGCGCGCCTCGTCCACCGAGTTGGAAAGGATCTCAAAGAAGGAATGCTCACAGCCGTCCAGACCGTCCGAGCCGAAAATAACGGCAGGACGCTTTCGCACACGGTCGGCACCCTTGAGCGATTTGATGCTTTGGTTGTTATATTCTTGCTTTGCGGTGTTTTTGGTTGCCATTCGTAGCTCCTTTCCCGTAAAAATCAAGCCTCACGGGCTTTGCAAACGTCTACCCATGCAAGTGCGCGCGATGCCGAAAACAATTCCTCACAAGTCATTTTCACAGCACTGCTGGAGCTTCCTGCGGCGGGATATATGATATCAAAACGGCGAAGCGACTCGTCCAGATAGATCGCCACGCCCTCGGGATTTGCAAAGGGACAAACACCGCCAACGGCGTGTCCTGTCGATGCAAGTGCATCCTCGGCACTCATCATCTTTGCCTTACAACCGAAAAACGCTTTGTATTTTGCATTGTCGATCTTTTGATCTCCCGCGGTTACCACCATAATACAGCTATTATCCTTTGCGTAAAAGGTGAGTGATTTTGCAATGCGTGCGGGCTCTGTTCCAACTGCCACGGCGGCAAGCTCAACGGTTGCGCTGGAGATCTCAAACTCCATCACGCGGTCGGCAAGGCCGTAGGCACAGAGATATTCACGAACTTTTTCAACAGACATTTCGTATTCCATCCTTGTTTCAATCATAATTGTTTTTATTATAACAGAAATTTTCCGTTTTGAAAAGGGGGGATCGGGGCTTTTTTTGAAAAAAACGCTTTTTTTGAGTTTTTTCTATTGCATCTTTCTCAAAAAAATAATATAATATAAGACAGATATCGCAGGGAGGCGTTTACGGTTGAATTTTTTGAAAACGGCGAAGGACTTGCAGAACGTTACGGCAACGGTGGTGGGGCTTGGGATCTCCAACCTGCCGCTGATCGATTTTTTATTGGCGCACGGCGCGCGTGTGACCGCTCGGGACGGAAAAGAACGCGAAGCACTCGGAGAGCTTCCGAGGCGCTTGGAGGAAAAAGGGGTGCCGCTTTTCTGCGGAGCCTCTTATTTGCAGGGCATTGACGAGCGGCTGGTGTTCCGCACCCCGGGACTTCGCCCCGATCATCCCGCGCTTTTGGAGGCAGTGAAGAACGGAAGCGTTCTGACCTCGGAAATGGAGCTTTTTTTAGCGCTTACAAAAGCCACCGTGATCGGAATCACGGGAAGCGACGGAAAGACCACAACCACCACGCTGACAGGTCTTTTTTTGCAGGAGGAATGCCGCAAAAAAGGCGCGGGCAGAGTGTTTGTTGGCGGCAACATCGGAGAACCGCTGTTACCGTACGTTGAGGAAATGACCGCCGACGACTATGCGGTGGTAGAGCTTTCCAGCTTTCAGCTGCAGACCGTGAAGCGGTCTGCGGATATTGCTGCTGTGACGAATCTTTCCGAAAATCACTTGAATTGGCATGTTGATATGGCAGAATACGTGCGGGCAAAGACCAACATTTTTGCGCATCCGCAGAATCGCCGCGTTGTTCTCAATGCGGAAAACGCCGAATCGATGGCATTGCGCGCGCAGATCACACAGCCTGTGACGCTCTTCTCTTCGAAGAAAACAGGCTATGCGGAGCTTTTGCTGTATTTGCGAGAGGGTGACGGTGCGGTATTTGCAAAAGACGGACAGATCTGCTACTCCGACGGAAAGACCGACGAAGTGCTTTTGGAAATCTCCGAGATCCGCTTGCCGGGTGTACACAATCTTGAAAATTACATGACGGCGCTTGCTCTGACGCATGGAGAGGTAGGCACCGACAGCATCCTTGCTGTGGCGCGCAAATTTACGGGTGTGCGGCATCGCCTGGAGCCTGTAAGAGAGCTTGACGGGGTGCGCTATTACAACAGCTCGATCGATTCCTCGCCCTCGCGTACTGCGGCGGCACTTTCGGCACTCGCTCCCGAAAAGCCGATCGTGATCTGCGGCGGCGCCGATAAGGGATGCTCGTTTGAGCCGTTGGCAGAGGTGCTTTGCAAGCATGCCAAGGCGGTGATCCTGACAGGACAAACCGCTCCCAAGATCCGAGAGGTGCTGAACGCTTGCCCCGAGGTACAAAGCGGGACGCTTCCGATCCTTGAAAACGCCGATTTTCAAGGTGCGGTGGAGCTGGCTCGCACGACCGCTCGGGAGGGAGACATCGTTCTTCTCTCCCCTGCCTGCACCAGCTTTGATGCGTTTCGGAATTTTGAAGAGCGCGGCGATACCTTCTGTCAAATCGTCCGTGCCTTCGTTTAACAGAACATAAAGGAGATACACATGAACCAACAAAATCAAAACAAGGACTTCTTTCTTTCCCCCGAGGCGGCAAAGAAGAACGCATCTTATTTCCGCGCTCGCGCCAGAGAGGCTATCAAGCCGTATTTCTGGGCGCTGATCGTTATTGCACTGCTTGCATCGTTGCTTGGCGGTACCTCCGAGGGGATCGACATCGGCAGTATGATACCGTCGATCGAGATCTCGGAAGATGTTTCCGATAAGGTAGAGACCGCAATCAAAGAAATTCTGGTACTGCTCATGGATGGCGACTTCGGTACGATCTTTTCTCAGTATCCGTTTGTTTCCACGATACTCATTGCCGTGCTTTGCGTGGCAGGTGTGTCGCTTCTCTATTCGCTCCTCGTCGGCTCGGCGGTCGAGCTCGGTCACCAAAAGATCTATCTGAACCTGATCGACGGAGAAGCACCCGAAACAAAGGGATTGCTCGCATACTTCAAAAAGAGCTATGGAAAGGCGATCTTCGCGCGTCTTTTGAGGATGCTGATCAATTTTGCCGTGTCGATTCCCGTGCTGGTATCGGCAATTCTGTTCGCATCCTCGATCGTTTCAATAGCGTATTACGCACTGATGGGTGACGAGGCACAAACTCAAGTCGCAATTTCCTCGATCTATTTGTTCACCGTGATCGCGGCGGTGCTTTTGATAGCAACCGCTCTGGCGCAGATCTTTATCCATTTGCGTTACGCCTTCGTGACCGTGATCCTTGCCGAATATCCCGAGCTTGGCGTGATCGATGCCTTCCGCAATTCGGCATCGCTGATGAAAGGACAAAAATGGAGACTGTTCTGTCTGCAATTCAGCTTTATCGGCTGGCGGATTCTGGCAGGCCTTGTTCCCTACGGACTCGGCACCTACATTCTGATGCCATACACAATGGCGGCTGATGTTGCTTTTTATCACGAGATCGCTCACCGCAGTGCCGCAGAGGAAACCGAATTTCCAAGCCTTGATCCCAACGATTACGATCCCAACGAGGCAAGATGGTAATTCTACCAAAGCAAAAGACAAAAAACAAAAGCAAAGGTTAATAACATGATATTTTCGGATAAGATCAACGGACTTGCAAGAGATGCCGAGGCGGCACTTGCTCCCTATTTCACAGAAATTGACCGCGTGGCGTTTGAAAACACGCAAAAGGTCATGGACGCATTTCGCGAGCATCGCGTGAGCGACGGAATGTTTCAATCCACCAGCGGCTACGGCTACGATGACCGCGGACGCGACACGCTGGATGCCGTGTGGGCAGACGTGATGGGTGCCGAGGCGGCTCTGGTGCGCCACAGCATCGTCAGCGGTACACACGCTCTGACCATCGGTCTGTTCGGCATTTTGCGCCCCGGGGACGTGATGTATTCGGTGGCGGGAAAGCCCTACGACACCTTGGAGGAGGTCATCGGACTGACGGGAACCCCCGGCAACGGCTCACTTGCCGATTTCGGTGTACGCTACGAGCAGACCGATCTGAACGAGGACGGCTCCTTCCGCTTTGACGAGATCAAGGCAAAATTGGAAGCGCTCGGCAATGCGGTCAAGATGGTATTCGTGCAGCGCTCCAAGGGATATCTGAACCGCAAGACGCTGAGTGTGCGCGAGATCGGCGAGCTTGCCGATTTTGTACATTTGCTGCGCCCCGACGTGTTCGTGGTGGTGGACAACTGCTACGGCGAATTCGTGGAAACCGAGGAGCCCTGCGGCGTGGGTGCCGACCTTGTGATCGGCTCGCTGATCAAGAACCCGGGCGGCGGAATTGCCGAAACGGGCGGATATTTTGCGGGCACGGCACGCGCGATCGAGCTGGTGAGCTACCGATTGACCTCGGTGGGTATCGGTGCCGAGGTGGGGGCTACGATGGGACAGAACAAGCCGATGTATAAGGGATTGTTCTTTGCGCCTCACGTGACCGCACAGGCGCTCAAGACCGCACATCTGGCGGCGTATATTTTTGAACAGCTTGGCTATACGGTGGAGCCGAGATGGAACGAAACGCGTCATGATATTATTCAAAGCGTGATCACGGGAAGTGCCGAGGGGCTGTGCGCCTTCTGCCGCGGTATTCAGGAGGGCTCGCCCGTGGATTCCTTTGTAACCCCCGAGCCTTGGGCAATGCCCGGCTACGGCGACCCCGTGATCATGGCGGCAGGTGCCTTTACGCAGGGTAGCTCGATCGAGCTGTCGGCAGACGGACCTCTGCGCGCACCGTACACCGCCTTTTTCCAAGGAGGCTTGACTTATGAGAGCGGTAAGATCGGTATTCTTGCCGCCGCGCAAAGAGTGCTGGAGTCGATGAACCGTGCGTAACCGATCAACGCTTGGGCTGTATCTGCATATCCCCTTCTGCCGATCTAAGTGTCTGTACTGTGATTTTTGCTCCTTTCCGCATCCGTCAAAGGAACGGCTCGGAGTCTACACCAACGCGCTGTGTCGGGATCTTTCCGACCAAGCAAATACGGCACAGACCTACACCGTTGATACGGTCTATATCGGCGGTGGCACGCCAACGGTGCTTCCGATCGAACAGCTTTTGCTGATCCTGTCCGAGCTTCACAAGCAATATCGGATCGCGCCCGATGCCGAGATCACGGTGGAATGTAATCCCGCAACGGGAAGCCGCTCCTATTTTGAGGCGTTGCGCCGCGGCGGCGTGAACCGCTTGAGCATCGGTCTGCAAAGCACGCATCGGAAAGAATTGCGCGCACTCGGCAGACTGCACAGCTTTGAGGATTTTGAAGCAACGCTGAAAGATGCGCGTACGGCGGGCTTTCAAAACATCAGTGCCGACGTCATGTCGGGAATTCCGCATCAAACGACAGAAAGCTATTTGGAAACGCTGAAGCGGCTGTGCGACCTTGCGCCCGAGCATATTTCGGCATACAGCCTGATCGTGGAGGAAAACACCCCGTTTGGACGAATGTCCGATCGGTTGGTCTTACCCGATGAGGATGCGGCAAGAGAAATGTATCTGCAAGGGATCGAATTTCTGGCGCACATGGGTTACCGTCAGTACGAAATCAGCAATTTTGCAAAAGGGGGCTTTGAATCGCGCCACAACATCAAGTATTGGAACTGCGATCCCTTTCTGGGCTTCGGGCCTGCGGCATACTCCGATTTTGAAGGATACCGCTTTGGAAATTCCCGAGATTTGGAAGGCTATCTGCGCGGTGAGAAAATTCTTGAGGAGCGCGAAAAGATCTCCTTTGAGGAACGCAAAAACGAATACGTGATGCTGCGGATGCGAATGCGCGACGGGGTGCGGTTTGATGCGTACCGCGAACGCTTTGGCGAGGGCTTTGAAGAAGCTTACGGAAAAGCACTTTCCGCCTATATCGGGCAAGGATTGGTCACGCGGACCGAGCAAGGATATGCCTTCACGCCAACGGGGATGTGCGTCAGCAACGGGATCTTAGCGGAGATTTTGGATTTCGGCGAGTAAAAAGTAAAAAATGGAAAGAAAAAATCCTTGACAAACGGGATGATCTCGTGTACAATAAGGGTAGACTATGAACACAGAAAAGGAATTATGCTATGGAAGAAAAGAACAACGAGCGTGAATTTTTCACTTTGAACGATGAGGACGGCAACGAGATCGAATTTGAATTGATCGGTGCTACCGAATACAACGGCAAGCGCTACTATGCTATGATCCCCGCAGACGCCGCCGATAAGGCACAGGAAGAGGAGAACGGCTTCTGCGAATACGTGATCCTGCGTGAGGAAAAGGACGAGGACGGCGAATATGCGCTGGTCTCGGTGGATGACGACGACGAGTATGACGATGTGGCAGACCTGTTCGACGATATGTTCTCCGAGGAGATCGATTACGATTGATTGTTGAATTTTACCTGCTTAGTGCGTGATAATCGGTGATATGGACCCACAACTGATTAAAGGAGTCTGACCCCGCGGTGGTTTGCAGGCCTCCCGTTTGCGACTCGATTGACTTGTCTCGACCGCAATCGGATGTTGGAAGCAGTAAAGCCGCGCCGAGGACACCGCCCTGGACTACAGGGTTCTAATGTTCCGATTACACGGCTCGGTGGGGTTTTTCGGAATGATCCGAAGGAGCGAGCCTGTGCCAGCGGTACAGGCTCGCTTTGCTGTTTGAAATCAATACAGTTTTTTACATAATAAAGGAGAAAAAGATGGGAATTATCAAAGCCTTTAACAGTGCGATCGGCGGTTCGCTTGCAGACCAGTGGCAAGAGGTGATCGAAGCCGATGAAATGAGCGATACCACAGTATTTTGCAAGGGCGTGAGGGTGCGCACCGACGACAAAAGAACGATGCGCCGTTCTTCCAACAAGCGCGGATCGGAAGATCTGATCTCCAACGGCTCGGTAATCCATGTCTATCCCAATCAGTTTATGCTGTTGGTAGATGGTGGCAAGGTAGTGGACTACACCGCCGAGGAGGGCTATTACAAGGTGGAAAATTCGTCGGCTCCGTCCCTGTTCAACGGGCAATTTGGTACCACACTCAAGGATACCTTCAACCGCATTAAATTCGGCGGCATTCCCTCTCAGAAGCAACAAGTATTTTTCATCAACCTGCAGGAGATCAAGGGAATTAAGTTCGGCACTGCTCAACCCGTCAACTATTTCGATAATTTTTATAATAGCGAGCTGTTTTTGCGTGCGCACGGTACCTATTCGATCAAGGTCACCGATCCGCTCAAGTTTTATGCCGAGGCGATTCCGAAAAACGCCGAATCGGTAGACATCAAGGACATCAACGCGCAGTATCTGTCCGAATTTCTGGAAGCGCTGCAGGCGGCGATCAATCAGATGTCGGTGGATAACATCCGCATTTCACAGGTTACCTCCAAGGCACGTGAGCTGTCTCGCTATATGGCGAATGAGCTGGACGAGGATTGGAAAAAGCTGCGCGGCTTTGAGATCTTGTCGGTTGGCATTGCCAGCGTCAGCTACGATGAGGAATCCAAAAAGCTGATCAATATGCGCAACCAAGGCGCGATGCTTGGCGATGCGGCAGTCCGTGAGGGCTATGTACAGGGCGCGATCGCGCGCGGTATCGAGAATGCGGGCAGCAACTCGGCAGGAAGCGCGCAGGCATTTATGGGCATGGGAATGGGCATGGGTGCTGCAGGCGGATTTATGGCAAGCGCATCGGCGTCCAATAACGCACAGATGGAGCGTGATACTGCGGCGAAAGCGGCAGTCGACAAGGCAGACGGCTGGACCTGTTCCTGCGGCTGTGTCAACAGCGGAAAATTCTGTCCCGAATGCGGCTCTCAAAAGCCTGCTTCAGCAGATAGCTGGGTATGCTCCTGCGGTCAGGTAAACAGCGGCAAATTCTGCCCCGAGTGCGGCTCCCCCCGTCCCGCGGCAGACACTTGGTTCTGCACCGAGTGCGGTCACAAGAACGGCTCGGACGCGAAATTCTGCTCTGAGTGCGGAAAGAAAAGATGAAAAATCTCAACCCAAAGACAAACCGTAAGGAGTAATGACCGATGGAAACGACCGTAATTTATCAATGTCCGAATTGCGGCGCAGGACTGGAATTTGATGCGAAAAAGCAAAAATTCTGCTGTGAATTCTGCTTGTCGGAATTCACCGAAGACGAGGCAAAGGCAGCCAATCCCGAGGAAAAGCTTCAAAAGGACGCCGCCGCCAATACGGAATATAACGAGCACATGCAGGAGTTTGCCTGCCCCTCCTGCGGTGCTGAGGTGGTGTCGGACGACTCCACCGTTGCCCAGTTTTGTGCCTTTTGTCACAACCCCGTGGTGCTGGTCGGCAGGCTTTCGGGCGCGATGAGACCGCACCGTTTGATCCCGTTCAAATATGATAAAGAGCAGGCAAAGCAAAAATTTTTGGAGTTTGCAAAAAGCCATTGGTTCGTACCGCGAGCGTTCTTTGCAAAGGAGCAAATCGAAAAGATCAGTGGCATCTACTATCCCTTTTGGGTAACCGACGCCGATACCGAAAGCAATATAAGCGCTTCTGCGTCGCGCTTGCGGGTATGGAGACTGGGCAACGTGGAATATACCGAGACCTCTACCTTCCGTATTGAGCGCACGGGCAATATCCATTTTGAGGATATCACCATGTCAGCATTTTCCAAAGCCGACAAACGGATGCTGGAGGGCGTGCTTCCCTATCCTTCGGAGGCACTTGAGGACTTTTCCATGCCCTATCTTTCGGGCTTTGTGGCAAAAAAGCGCGACATTGAACGAGCCGATCTGACAGGCGAGGTTCGCTCTCGGATGGATCGCTATTCCGAACAACTGTTGCGCAATACCGTAAACGGATACAATACCGTGACGGTGAAGGATACCGGAGTGCGCGTGAAGCAGAGCCATTGGGACTATTCCCTGTTGCCGATCTGGATGCTGAACTACCGCGACAAAAAAGGGCGGGTATATACATACGCGATGAACGGCTATACGGGAAAGGTATACGGCGAGCTTCCCATCAGCTTTGCAAAGCTGGGGCTGTTACTGGGCGCAATTGCGCTCCCGCTGACAGGACTTCTGACATGGATCGGAGGGATGCTGTTTTGAAAACAAGATTTTGTGTGGTACTGACCGTTCTTTGCCTGCTGTTTGCGGCAGCGATCCCTGTTTCGGCAGAGAAACCCGTCCCACTTGTGGACGATTACGCCGAGCTTCTTTCGGGAAAAGCCCAAGACCGCATTGAAACCGCAATCAGTGATGCCTCTGCACGCACAGGCTGTTCGTTCTACATGGCAACCTACCCCATTCCCTTGGGGATCGTGGAGGAAAATTCCGAATACCGTTATACGGGAGAGGATTTTTTGAAGGAGTACGGTCTTTCTCAAAAGGATAACATTGTGATCCTGATCGTTTCCAAGCAAGGGGACATCTACTACTACGATATGTACACCTACGGAGCTGCCAATAGCAAGATCAGCGACAAAGAGGTGAATTACATTCTGGATCACGAAACGGTGTATGATAATCTCAAGGGCGGAAAGCTTGCCGACGGAGCTTGCTCCTTCTTTGCTATGAGTGCCGACGCATACGTGGGTAGAGTGGGTGTATCTTATTGGATCATCGCAATCGTGGCGTTGATCATAGCACTGGTGATCGGTGCCTTCGCTTGCGTGTCTGTCTACGCATCGTACAAGCAAAAGAACAAATCGGTGGACTATCCCTTGGATCGCTACGCTACGCTGGAGTTGACTGCAAAGCAGGATCAGTTCACAGGTTCGTTTGTGACCAAACGCGTCATCTCCACAGGAAACGGCAGCAGCGGTGGCGGCGGTGGATCCTTCCACGGCGGCGGTGGCGGTCACCGCGGTGGCAGATGATATAAGAAAAATTCTTGGCGGGGAGCATTTTGCGTGGACTTTTGAAAAAAGTCCACATGCCCCGCCAAGATCTCTCCCTCCTCTAAAAGATTTTTTCGCAAAAAACTTGACTTTTTTGGGGGAATGTGTTATACTGTTTTAAACGCAATGACGGAGAGTAGTATGCTTGACACGGCGCACAGAGAGCGAACGGATGGTGCGAGTTCGCGGTACGGTCGGCAGAAGTCGCTCCCAAGCGGTGCGAGGGAAACAAAGTACAGCTTTGCAAGTAGTTCGCAACGTCCTTCCACGTTACGGAACAAGAGTGTCCGCGCCATGGGTGCGGAAAATCAGGTGGTACCGCGTGCTTCCACGTCCTGATATGGGACGGAGGAGGCTTTTCTTTTTTCGTTCCGCCGAGTCTGTATTCAATTTTAGGAGGTTTGAAATGAACCAATACAATGAGCTTCCGAAAACCTACGCCCCCGGCGAGTTTGAGGATCGAATCTACAAAACATGGTGTGAAAAGGGCTACTTCACGCCCGACGTAAAAAATGATGCCGAGCATTTCTCGGTGGTCATTCCGCCCCCCAACGTAACGGGACAGCTCCACATGGGACACGCGCTGGACGAAACCTTGCAGGACATTCTTGTGCGCTATAAGCGTATGCAGGGCTTCAACACGCTGTGGGTTCCCGGCACCGACCACGCAGGAATCGCAACCCAGATCAAGGTTGAGGAGCGTTTGCGTGAGGAGGAAGGTCTTTCGCGCTACGATCTCGGCAGAGAAAAATTCTTGGAGAGAGTTTGGCAGTGGAAGGACAAATACGAGGCTCGCATTACAGGTCAGCTCAAAAAGCTGGGCGCGTCCTGCGACTGGACACGTCAGCGCTTCACCTTTGACGAGGGCTGCTCCCGCGCCGTTCGTGAGGTGTTTGTAAATCTGTATGACAAGGGCTTGATCTATCGCGGCTACCGCATCATCAACTGGTGTCCGCGTTGCCTGACCGCACTTTCCGATGCCGAGGTTGACTACAAGGATCAGCCCGGTCATTTCTGGCACATCAAATATCCCATCAAGGGCGAGGATGGCTACGTGGAAATTGCCACCACCCGTCCCGAGACCATGTTCGGTGATACCGCAGTTGCGGTCAACCCCGAGGACGAAGCCACCAAGCACCTGATCGGTAAGACCTTGATCCTGCCGATCGTAGGCAGAGAGATCCCCGTGATCGCAGACGATTACGTTGAGATCGGCTTTGGTACAGGCTGCGTGAAGATCACTCCCGCGCATGACCCCAATGACTTCCAGGTTGGTCAGCGTCACAATTTGGAGCAGATCAAGGTGATGAACGATGATGCCACCATGAACGCCTACGCAGGCAAGTATGAGGGCATGGATCGCTACACCTGCCGTAAGGCTTTGGTTGCCGATCTGGAAGCAGAGGGCTACCTTGTAAAAACCGTTCCTCACGATCACAACGTTGGCGTTTGCTACCGTTGCGGCACCACGGTAGAGCCTCTGACCTCGGATCAGTGGTTCGTGAAGATGAAGCCTCTTGCCGAGCCTGCCATCAAGGCGGTTGAATCGGGCGAGATCCGCTTCGTTCCCGAGCGTTTCTCCAAAAACTACTTCAACTGGATGAACAACATCCTTGACTGGTGTATCTCCCGTCAGCTTTGGTGGGGTCACCGCATTCCCGCATTCTATTGTGATGCGTGCGGTGAGATGACCGTTTCCAAGGAAGACATCACCGCTTGTCCCAAGTGCGGCGGCGCGGTGCATCAGGACAACGACGTTCTGGACACTTGGTTCTCGTCGGCTCTTTGGCCCTTCTCCACGCTGGGCTGGCCCGACAATACCGAAGACCTGCAAAAATATTACCCCACAAGCGTTTTGGTAACAGGATACGATATCATCACCTTCTGGGTATCGCGTATGATCTTCTCGGGACTTGAGCATACGGGAGAAAATCCCTTCCACACCGTCTTCATTCACGGTTTGGTACGCGATGCGCAGGGCAGAAAAATGTCCAAGTCGCTGGGTAACGGTATCGACCCTCTGGAGATCATCGAGAAATACGGTGCCGATGCGCTTCGCTTTGCGCTGTCTACGGGTAACTCGCCCGGAAACGATATGCGTTTCTCGGATGAGAAGATGGAAGCCGCACGTAACTTTGCCAACAAGCTTTGGAACGCATCGCGCTTTGTTCGTATGAACCTGACCATTGATAAGGTGGAGCTTCCCGCCAAGGACAAGCTTGCCGCTGAGGATAAATGGATCTTGACCAAGTACAATCAAACGGTTGCAACCGTGACCAACGCGCTTGATCACTACGAGATCGGCGTTGCGCTTGCCGCAATCTATGACTTTATTTGGGACATCTTCTGCGACTGGTATATCGAATTGACCAAGAGCCGCCTGTCCGAAAAGGACACCGAGGGCAACCTGATCGCGCAGAACGTGCTTTCTTACGTTCTGGTTGGTACGCTCAAGCTGCTGCATCCCTTCATGCCCTTTATCACCGAGGAGATCTATCAGGCACTTCCTCACGATGCCCAAAGCGAGAGCATCGTAATGGCATCCTACCCCGCTCCCGATGCGTCTTTGGACTTCCCTGCCGAATCCGAGGAGCTGACTCGCGTGATCGCGGCAATCAAGGCAATTCGTCTGCGCCGCAACGAGATGAACGTGGTTCCCTCGCGCAAAGCAAAGGTATACATTGCAACCAAGTATGCAGAGTCCTTTGGAGCATCCACGCATCCCTTCTTCGTTCGTCTGGCTTCGGCTTCCGAGGTTGAGGTTGCCGAAAGCTTTGCATCCGATGTGGTCAGTGCCGACAACGCGGTACAGATCATCACCGACTCGGCAACGCTGTATCTGCCGCTTTCCGACCTGGTTGATACCGAGAAAGAGCGCGCACGCTTGACTGCTGAAATGGAAAAGCTGACCGCTGAGATCGACCGCGTGAACAAGAAGCTTGCAAATGAAAGCTTTGTTGCCAAGGCTCCTGCCGCTGTGGTAGAGGCTGAGAGAACCAAGCTTGCCAAGTACACCGAAAACCTCAATGGTGTCAAGGCTGCATTGGAAAAGCTGAACTAAAAAATAAAAAAACGCTCCCACGGAGAATTTTTCTCCGTGGGATATTTTATATAACAAAAAAGATAACGCCGACTGCAGTCGGCTACACCTCATCCGCCTCGTTCCTCGGCACCTTCTCCTCAAGGAGAAGGCTTTCATGAATCCTTCGCTCAAATAAGAGAGGTGCTATTCATCTTGAGTCTGAAACGATTTAATTTGTAACAAAAGGCGGTATTTTTTTCAAAGTCGAGAACCTTGAGAGCCTTCTCCTTGAGGAGAAGGGGGACCGCGTAAGCGGTGGATGAGGTGTTATAATGTTCGTTAAAAAACTACGCCTCAAAGGAATCGGCAAAGGCTGTGGCAAGCTTGTCACAGCGCTCGTTGTAGGGGTGACCGTCGTGTCCCTTCACCCACACGAATTCAACGGTATGCTTTTCCAAAAGAACCAACAGCTTTTCCCACAAATCGGGGTTGAGGGCCTGCGATTTATCGGCTTTTTTCCAGCCGCGCGCACGCCACGATTTTGCCCAACCCTTTGTGATCGCGTCCACCAGATATTTGGAATCCGAGGTCAAGGTCACACGGCAGGGCTCCTTGAGTGCCGAAAGTGCCTCAATGGCGGCGGTCAACTCCATACGGTTGTTGGTGGTCATCGGTTCTCCACCCGAAAGCTCCTTTTCCTTGCCGTTATAAACCAGTACGGCTCCCCAGCCGCCGCGCCCCGGATTGGAGCGGCAGGCTCCGTCGGTGTAGATCTCTACGTGCTTCATATTCAATCCTCTTTACTTGCTGTAATTTCCTCTATTATACCTTATTGTCGGTGTTATTTCAATGAAGATTATGAATTTTCTTTGAAAATTATTGAAACAACTTTTATTTTTTGGTATAATAAGGTAAAATGAGAAAGAATGCTTTTGTTTCAAGACCATTTTCCTCTCAGGGACTATAGAAAGGAAAACGATTTATGGCAAAAAAGAAAGACAACACGGGCGAGGTACAAAAGAAAAAGCGTCGCCGCCGTTTGGGTGACCGCAAGGACGGCTATAAGCTGCGCACCATCAATCCCATGAACAAGATGATGCCCTATATCATGCCCCAGCGTTGTGATGCTTGTAACACTTACGCCGATATGTTTGACGTTACCAAAACCGACCGCTTTTGCCGACAGAAGGTGAAGGAGGGCAAGACCAACTTCAGCTTTTTGCATATCATGATTGCCTCCTACGTGCGCGCGATCTCCCAGCGTCCCGCGCTCAACCGCTTTGTGAGCGGTCAGAAGATTTACGCGCGTAAGGATATCCAGATCGTAATGGCGATCAAAAAGACCATGAGCATTGATGCTCCCGATACCATCATCAAGGTGCGCTTTGAACCCGATGATACCGTGGACGAAATCTACGAGAAATTCAACGCGGTGGTCACCGAAGTGACCTCAAAGCCCGATGACAAGACCTCGTTTGATAAGCTCAACAAGATTCTGGCATTTATCCCCGGACTGCTTTGCCGATGGACAGTAAAATTCTTGAATTTCCTTGATTACTTTGGCTGGCTCCCCAAAAAGCTGTTGTGGCTCAGTCCTTTTCACGGCTCGATGATCATCACCAGCATGGGTTCGCTCGGCATCCGACCGATCTACCACCACATCTACAATTTCGGAAACCTGCCCGTATTTTTGGCATACGGCGGACGGCAGACAGTGCTGAAAACCGACAAGGACGGAAACGTGATCACGAAAAAGTACATCGAATTAAAGGCTGTGACCGATGAGCGTATCTGCGACGGCTTCTATTACGCCTCGGCATTCAAGATCATCAAACGCCACGTGGAAAACCCCGAGCTGCTCGATGTCAAGCCCGAAGAGGTGTTTGAGGATATCGATTAAGCAATGTGCCACGGCACATTGCAATGAATTGCCCTGCGGGCATGAATTGGCTGACGCCGTGAAATGCACCGTGGGTGCATGAATTGCCTACGGCATTTATCAGAACAGGGCAATTCAATTCATGAAATCGACAGATTTCAAATCATGAAGCCAGAGGCTTCCATTCATGACGCAAAGCGTCAATTCATTTTTCATAAAAAAAGCAAAGCCAAAGGGCGGTCTTGACAAGACCGCCCAATTTTTGTTGGATATTATTTCAGAGAAACCACACCGTCGGTGCAAATCACCTCGGTGGCGGGGACATTGGAGTTCCAATCAGATCCTTTGAAAATTGCATTCCATTGTTCGGTTGTGCCTTGGAATGAGATACTCATAAGGCTCTTGCATTCCTCGAACGCACCGCTTTGGAACTTCGTTACACTGATAGGAATTGTGATACTGGTAAGGCTACTACAACTATTGAACGTATCATAGCCAATATAAGTTACGCTGTTGGGAATTGTGATACCGGTAAGGCTACTACAACCATAGAATACCCAATCACAAAGGCTGGTCACACCCTCGGGGATTGTGATGGTTGTAAGTCTCCTGCAGTATTTAAAGGCACCGGCATAGATGTCCGTTACGCCGTTTGGAATTGTAATGCTTATAAGACTATTACAATTATAAAATGCATCTGAGAAAATGAGCGTCACACTGTTTGGGATCGTGATACTTGTAAGATTGGTGCAACAAGAAAACGCAGCTTCACCTATAAAATTCAAATTATCCGAAAGCGTTATGCTTGTAAGACCTTCGCAATTATAAAACGCATTATAACCAATATATGTCACGTTATTGGGAATCGTAACGCTTGTAATACTTCTACAATTTTTGAATGCTTCATTCCCTATACCCGTTACGCTCCAGCCTTCGGGAGATGTCAGCGGAATATTGATTTCGATATCGGTACAAGTACCGATGCCGCTGACATAACAGGTACCGTCACCATTTGAGGTGAACTTCAAACCTGTGCTATAGCGAATCGCATCTCCGCATTCGTCACACACGCCGTTTACATAATCGTGCCCCGTTGCAGCGATTTCTGTCTGTGCAACCAACACCTCGTTACAAACCGAGCAGTGCTTTCCCTCGGTCATTCCCTTTTCGGTGCAGGTTGCCGCTTTTGCTGCATCGATCACCTCTGTGTGACCATTCGCACAGGGATTAGTGTTTGCGTTTCCTTGATCGTTGTTCTGATTGTTTTCACTGTTCCGGTCGGTGTTTTCGTTGTTTGCTGGCGGAGTGTCCGTGTTGCTGTCATCGTCGCACGCCGCAAAAGCAAACAAGCACACACAAACCAGTACGCAAGCGATTAGGGCTGTCAAAAGTCTTTTTTTCATATTTTCCTCCAAAAATAAAAAGATGCGCAGCCGAAGCCACGCACCCAAAAACGCATGACTCCATTGCTACCACACAAATGATTTTCAAACACTTTTGGTTTGCCGCATAGGCAAAAGACCCCAAAAAAGCATACGAAAACGGAGCATACATTTTTACAAAGAAAAAATGTACGCCTTTTCGGGGGATGTGTTTGATATTCATTTGTGTGGTATCATTATTATAACACTCTTTTAGATGTTTGTAAATACTTTTTGTCAAATCTTTCTATGTTTTGTGAATCTGTTCCCAATAGGAGAAAAGCAAAAAAGAGACCGCATTGCGATCTCTTTTGATTCCATCTTCAATTCGGAAACCCCTCACGCAAACAGCCTCGGAAGCTCCTCCAACGAATTCAGATGATGTGTAACGTACGGTGCGATCTCGGGAGTAAAGGGTTGCAGATCGGGGATCAGCACCACGGGCATTCCCGCATTGTAGCCGCCCTTGGCTCCGTTGTGCGAATCCTCAACCACCATGCACTCCTCGGGGCGAAGTCCCAGCTCCTTGGCGGCAAGCAGGAAAATATCGGGGGCAGGCTTACTGCGCGTTACCAGTTCTCCCGTGATCACTGCCGAAAACTTCTCGCGCAAGCCGCTTCGCGCCAGGAAATCATCTACACGGAATTTTGGAGCAGAGGTTGCAAGTGCCGAAACGATCCCCTTTTCTCTCAGTCGGTCAAAAGCCTCGGGAACGCCAGCTTTAAGCGGTACGCCCTCTTCCTCTACCCTGTTTGCAATTCGCTCGGCACGAATCGACAGCATCTTCTCGTAAGGGAAATCCTCACCGTAGGTCTTGTAAACGTAGGTTCCGATATCCTTTTCGCTGGTGCCGAAGATGCTCGCCAACAGCCCCTCCATTTCTCCAAAGCCAACCGCCTCTGCCGCATAGAACCACGCCTCACGGTAAATGCGCTCGGTATCGAACACCGTACCGTCCATGTCAAAAAGCACAGCCTTGATCATTTCAGCAGATCCTCTTTCCCACGGCTCCGCCCGGATGAATCCGCGCAAAATCCGAGAGCGGATAGTCTTTGGCTTCCATAATGCCCATCATCAGCGCGTCAAAGATCGCAATGGTGGTGGCAAAGCTGGTGGTGGACATCACACCGTAACGGTCGCTTTCGGGAACGTTCGGCAACAGAAGCACCACATCGGCATACTGTGTCAGAAGAGCATCGGAACAAGCGGTCACCACGATCACGTGAGCCTCCTTGGCACGCGCGATCTCGCACAGCGGCAACAGCTCTTCGGTCTTTCCGCCCTTGGAGACCAACAGCAGAACGTTGCCCTTTTTCAAGGCTCCCATACCGCCGTGTACCGCCTCGGAGGGAGGCACAAATTTTGCGGGGCACTCCACACAGCACAGCGAGTGCGCAAACTTCTTGGTGGCAAAGCCCGAGGATCCGCAAGCGGACAAAACCGTTAATTCAGACTCCAAAAGCAGCTTCAACGCCTTTACAAAAGGCTCCTTTTCCGCACTTCTTGCAAGCTCGGCAACCGCGCGGGATTCGTTCTCCATCGCTTGGCGCATCACATCAAACAGTTGTTGCCCGTTCAATTCTCTCTACCTCGCTTTCCTTCATAAACAGATCGTAATACAGCCACAAAACCGAGTAGCGATCCTTCAGATCCTTGGCAAACCACACGCCGTTCTGAATCTTTTCGTTTCCGTACATTGCTTCAAACGCCGACAGATCAAAGCCAACATCGGTCAGCATCGTGCGGATCTCATCCGCGGTGGGACATTCTGCCAAAATATCCAGTACCGCCTGCCAGTTTTTGCGGTAGACCTCATCCATCGGTTTGGCATAGCGACCTGCCTCGTTTTGCAGGTCACGCACCTCCTGCCATGTATCCTTGTAGATCGCGCGGTAGCAGGATTCGCGCTGTTCCTTGGGGAGGTGATAAAATTCGGGGGTTTTGACCGTTCCGATCTCTTCACGGAGAGCCGCCGTGACCACCGTGGAATAGCCCACATCGGTGCCGTGCAGGAAATAGGGCTTGTGATCGATCAATCCTGTGATCTCAAAATAGTGCGACAGGTGATGCTCACTGCCGGATCCCGGACGCGTGGTAGACAGAAGCGTTAGGCAAGCTCCGATCAGCACCAGAACCTCCATCAATTCTCCAATGGCTGCGGGATCGCGCTCGGTCAGTTTTTTTGCCGCACTGCGGATCGCATCGGTCTTTTCCTTGACCAGATCGTACACAACAGGGCAAAGATACTCCCCGTTGATCAGCTCGCTCAGCTTCCAATCGCACAGTGCGCTGTATTTTCCGATGATGTCGGCATATCCCGAACGGATCATATCCATCGGCGCATCCTTGAGAATATCGGTGTCCCCAAGGATCAGCGTGGGAGAATTGGTGGTGTAGGTCACCTTCATGCCGCCAATGATCATCGCCGCGCCCGACGATGCGTATCCGTCCATCGAGGGAGCCGTGGCGATAATGCCGCTTCGGAGCCCTGCGAAAAAGGCAACATATTTGCAAAGATCGTTGATCACGCCCGAGCCAATGCCCAAAATCAGATCGGTCTCGGTGCTCATATACGAGCGGATGTATTCGATGCTTGCTTCATCGGGAACCAAAACGTCCTCGGTTTCAAACAGGCAGACCGATTCAATGCGGTCCCCCAGAAGTGCGCGAACACGCTCGCCGCAAAGCGGATAGGTGTTGGAATCGGCAACCAGCAAAATTCTTTTGCGGTCGATCAAGGTCGGCAGCTCCTCCAAAGCACCTGCACCAATCTTCAAGCTCTCAATGTCACAGCGATGCGTGCGTCCGCAGGAGCACTCAATGTCGCGGTTGATCAAATCATAAACAGTAGTCATATCCTTCTGTCCTTTCTTCGTCTTCCCCTTCATTGTACCACAAAAAAAGTGAATGTCAAGCATTCTATCACCTATTGACATTCAATCAAAAATGATCTATAATAAAGGCATAAAACAATCAGAAATGATCAAAAAGGAGAGAATTATGCTGCCTTTGCAAAGACAGAATGATATTTTACGATTGCTTGAGCAAAACAAGGAAATGACGGTGAAGGAGATCTGCGCGGCGCTTTATTACAGCCCCGCAACGGTTCGGCGCGACCTCTGCGAGCTTGAAGCGCGCGGGCTTTTGAAGCGCAGCTTTGGCGGTGCGGTGCTGACCGAAAGCTATACCGAGCAGCTTCCGCTTGCCATCCGAGCCGCAAAAAATCTTGCCGCAAAAAAGCATCTGTGCTCCAAGGCAGCGTCTCTGATCCGCGACGGAGAAACAATCTTTT
This sequence comes from Clostridia bacterium, assembly GCA_017453335.1. Next base: position 11,443 of record JAFTKI010000004.1, on the reverse strand, counting down.
TGGATGCCTCATCCACCACCTACTTTTTGGCGCCGCACCTAAAAGGCTTTTCCGACCTGACCGTGATTACCAACAATCCGCACCTGTGCGTTCTTCTGTCCGAAATGAAGATCCACAATTTTTGCACGGGTGGTGAGATGCTGAATGACTCGATCGCGCTGGTAGGAAGCGATGCCGAGCGGTTCATCGGCGGTATTCGCGCACACAAGTGCTTTTTCTCGGCAAGGGGCCTCTCGGACGGTGAGATCACCGACTCCTCCAAGCCCGAGCGAGATATCAAGATTGCTATGCTGGCGCGCTCCGAGCAGCGTATTTTCCTGTGCGACAGCACCAAGGAGGGACTCTCCTTCCCCTACCGCATCACCGACCTCTCCTCCGTTGACCACGTGGTAAACGAAAAGGAGTAAAACGAAACAAGTCTTTCTTTAAATACACCTCATCCGTCACTCGCAAGCTCGTGCCACCTTCTCCTCAAGGAGAAGGCTTCCTTGAATCTTCCGCTTGGTTAAGTTAGAACACAACCATTTTGTAAGGTATTCATTTTATAAATGATAAAAAGAGAATTAAAACGGCACTTTGAGAGCCTTCTCCTTGAGGAGAAGGGGGACCACGAAGTGGTGGATGAGGTGGAAAACATTCGGGCTCCGCGATCGCGGAGCCCGAATGTTTTATTATAAGGAGTTGTTTCACTTACGCATCCAGATACTCCACGGCGGAAAGTGCCGCGATCGTTCCGTCCGCGGTGGCGGTGGTCAACTGGCGCACCTTCTTTTGTCGGCAGTCCCCTGCGGCAAAAATGCCTTCCTGCGAGGTCTTGCAATCGGCATCGGTGAGAATGAAGCCTGCATCGTCCAACTCAATCAGATCACGAAACGCCTCGTTTTTTGCAACGTTTCCAACCGCCAAAAAAACACCCGATACAGGTAACGTGCGCGTTTCTTCGGTTTTTACGTTCCGCAGAATCAGCGACTCCAGCTTGGGGCTTCCCTGCATCTCGGTCACCACCGTATCGGTGATGCACTCGATATTCTCGGTCGCCTTCATGCGCTCCACAAGCCTCGCCTCCGCGCGGAAGCTATCGCGGCGGTGGATCAGATAAACGCGGGAGCAAAGCTCAGCCAGCACCAGCGCGTCCTGCACTGCCGTGTTGCCGCCCCCCACAACCGCAACCTCGCGGCCTCGGAAGAACATTCCGTCACAGGTGGCGCAGAAGGAAACACCGCCGCCAATCAGCCGATCCTCGCCGGGGACCTCCAATTTTCTGTGTCCCACTCCCGTAGCAATGATCACAGCGCGCGCCTCGTAACGCTCGGAATCGGTCACAATCTCGAATCGGTCTTCCGCCTTGCAAAGAGCCGTTACCTTACCGTAGGTAGGATCCACGCCCAAAGCACTGAGCGGCTCCATCATCTTCATGGCAAGCTCGGCACCGCCGATCTCGGGAGCGCCGGGATAATTTTCCACCAAGCGCGACTGCACGATCTGTCCTCCGTACATTTCACCCTCCAAAAGCAAAACACGCTTTCCCGCGCGCACCGCGTACAGTGCCGCCGTCATGCCCGCAGGCCCTGCACCGATCACTGCAATATCATACAGCCCCATAAAAAGCTCCTTTCATTTCTTCACGCGCATCGACTTTACCCGCGCTTCGTCGGGCGTGACGATACAAGACCAGTTGGTGTGGTAGATCACAAAGCCCGGCTTGGTTCCCGCAGGCTTTTTGACATTGCGCACCAGCGTATAATCGACCTCCACGTTCTGTCCGTCAGCCCCCTTGGAAAAGTACGCCGCGATCTCTGCCGCATCGGTGAAATCCTTGGCGTCGGGCTCCTCTCCCTTGCAAAGCAACACAGTGTGCGAGCCGGGCAGATTCTTGACGTGGAACCAATAATCGTTTTTGGAAGCCAGCTTGTGCGTGATGTACTCGTTTTGCACATTGTTCTTTCCGCACAGCACGCGATATCCGCTGCTCGTTCTGAATTCGGCAACCACGGGCGTGGTCGGCTTACGGGACAGCGCGTAATTTTTCATACGGGAGGCGTATCCAGAGCGGTACAGCTCATCGCGGATCTCCGAGAGGTCTGCGGCGGTCTCGGCGTGCGTCAGCGCATCAAAGACCGTGTCGATATACTGCAACTCGGATTCGCCCAGCGCGATCTGCTTGGCAAGCTCCACCCTTGCAACCTTGGATTTGTTGTATTTCTTGTAATAGACCTGCGCGTTTGCCGAGGGCGAGAGACGCCCATCCAGCGTTACGGTAACGGTCCCATAGCTTCCGTCCTCGCGCCAATCCTCGTAGTCGGTCAGCTCTGCCTTGGTCATGCCGCGCGAAAGTTGATACAGATTCGCCGTGATCAGATCGGCGCATTTTTTATAGTCCTCGCCCTTTTCGCAATCGGCAATCTCGGCGCGCTGAAGCTCCAGTTTTTTGCGCAAACGGGCATCGGCTGCCGTCAGAATCCGCAAAATATCGGCGGCGCGCTGACGAATATGATGCTCACGGTCTCGCGTGTGGAAAAAGTCGTCCAAAAGCTGTCCCGCGCTCTCGTACGGGCGCATCTCAAACCCTCTTCCGTACTGCTGCAGCTCGCAAAACGCATACTCCACGGGCTTGCCGTCCGATAGGATCATCGTGGGAGAAAATTGCTCGGTTCGGATCTCGTCGGTCACCTCAAAGAAGGCGGCAGAGGCACGGCTTGCATCGACCTCTCCCACAGTTGAATCGGTCTTTCCCGACGCGCGGAAGGCGATCTCACGCGCTACAGTAGCCGAAATCCCCAAAAAGCTGCCCGAGATCCATTTATCAAGCAAACGGTCGGCAGGAGCAGCCGCATACATCGATGCAAAGCTCTCTGCACAAAGCGCAATCGGATCGGTCTTATCCTGTTTTGGCGGCAATTCGTATACCATTCCGGGCAATACCTGTCTCAAACTGGACGTGGTAAAGTCCACGGTTCGCAAAGCCGCAACCACACGGTTTTCCTCGTTGGCAAAGATCAGATTACTGTATTTTCCCATCAGCTCGGCAATGAGATAGCGTGTGCAGGAAAAGCCCATTTCATCGCGCGTTTCAAATTCCAAGATCGCCACACGCTCAAAGCCTGCCTGACGGACGCCCGTTAGCTTGGATCCCTGCAGGTGCTTGCGCAAAAGCATACAAAGCATCGGCGGCGACATCGGGTTTTCCTTTTGCTCCGAGGTAAATCCGATGCGCGGGTTGTTGGAGCCTGCGTTGATCAATAGCCGTTTACCGCCCTCCAGACTGCGCATTTGCAAGACGATCTCATCGCGCTCGGGCTGAAAGACCTTTTCAATTCTGGCACCAAGCGCCAAATTTCGAATTTCTGCCAGCGTACACGCCAGCATTCCCGCATCAAAAGCCATGTTTTTTCCTGCTTTCCTTGAAAAATCTAAAAATATTATATCACATTCTTGCATTTTTTACAAGACAATGGTATAATAAAAAAGCAGATATGCGATTTTCTCGCAAAACGACCACAGAAAGGACGCGGCAACCACGCAAAATCCTGCCGCGCGACCGAAGCTATGAAGAAAACCATTATCGGAATCGACGTTGGCGGAACCACCACAAAGATCGTCGGCTTCCGTCATACGAAAAACGGACAAAAGGAGCTGATCGCTCCCCAATTTGTGCGCGCAACCGATCCCTTGACCTCGATTTACGGCGCGTTCGGAAAATTCACGGCCGAGAACGCTCTGGAGCTTTCGGACATTGAACGCATTTTGATGACAGGTGCAGGTGCGGCGTTTATCAATAAGCCGATCTACAATCTGCCTTGCTCCCCCGTTCCCGAATTTTCCAGCATCGGAATGGGCGGACTCTACCTTTCGGGACTGAACGAAGCCATCGTTGTCAGCATGGGAACGGGTACTGCTTTGATCCACGCAAAAAAGGACGGAGAAAAATATATCACCAAGTATCTTGGCGGTACGGGTGTGGGAGGCGGCACGCTGATCGGTCTTTCCCGTAAAATGCTTGGCGTGGATACCGTGGAGCACATCGAACAGCTTTGCGCCGACGGCGACCTTTCAAACGTTGACCTGCGCATCAAGGATATTTCCCGCAGCCGCAATTACCAGACCATCAATCAGAATCTGACCGCCGCAAACTTCGGAAAGCTTTCCGACCTTGCCACAAATTCCGACATTGCGCTGGGTATCACCAATATGGTGGCGGAGACCATTATGATGCTCTCTGTGTTCGCCGCACGGGATTTCCGCATCAAGGATATCGTGCTGATTGGAAACCTGACCACCCTCGAACCGATCCGCAAGGTATTTGAGAGTCATGCCGTTACCTTTGATGTCAATTTCATCATCCCCGAAAATTCGCAGTTCGGTACCGTAATCGGCGCCGCGCTGAATGAGGATGCGTAACTTGATATCATAGCAAAACAAAAAACAGCACTTAAAACGTCAACATCTTAAGGCTGTTCGAGAATGGCTACTCGCAAAAGCAGAATTTACAGCAAGCCTTCCCCGCTGGGGAAGGCTTCTTAACATTTCACACGTGACTGAAAAATATTATAATATGCAATGAATGAAAGACCGCAAAAGCCACCCGAGAAAACATTCCTCGGGTGGCTTTTTGAATATTACATCTCCCCCGTTTGTGAAAAACGGCGAAGCTTGTGCATGATATCGTTGCCGCCTTGTCCGAAATACTCGTACAAACGGCAATATTCGGCATACAGCAGGTCATACGCGCGCTTATTTTCGTCATTCGGCTGATAAGTGCGCATCGGCTTGACCGACAAGTGCGCGGCTGCCTCCTTGACCGTTGCGTAGATACCGCCCGCCAGGGACGCATAGATGGCAGAGCCCAAAGCTCCCGCCTGGTCGGTACCGAACACGCAGATCTCACGGTTCAGCACGTCGGCGTAGATCTGCATCAGCATCTCGTCCTTTTGCGCGATACCGCCTGCCGCACCCAAAGAACCGACGGTGATGCCGTATTGCGCGTAGTTCTCTAGAATTCTCCGCATACCAAAGGCGGTCGCTTCGATCAGCGTACGGTAGATCTCCTCGGGCTTGGTGCCGATGTGGAGTCCCAAGATCATGCCTGTCAGATCGGCGTCCTGCAGGATCGAGCGGTTGCCGTTAAACCAATCCAGCGCCAACAGTCCGCTCTCGCCCACACGCAGCTTTTGCGCGCGCTCGCGCAGATAGGCGTGAATATTCTTGCCTTCCTTTGCCGCCGCTTCACGGTAGTGTGCGGGAACACAGTTGTGCGAAAACCACTCAAAGCAATCTCCAAAACCTGCCTGCCCCGCCTCGTAAGTACACATTCCCGGGATCACGCCGTCACGAACCAACCCGCAAATACCGGGGATCCGCTTGACCTCGGGATCGTGCAAAAGCAACACGCCCGAAGTACCCAAAACCAGCAAGCCCTGTCCCGCCTCGGTGACATTGAGTGCAGGCATTGCCGCCTCGGCATCCAGCATTGGAAGTGCCACAGGAGTGCCTTGGCAAAGCCCCGTCAGCTCGACTCCCTTGGAATTCAATACACCTGCCGTTTGATCAACCGAGCGTACCCGTTTTTCAATCTTGCTCCCCACAATACCGTCCAATCTTTCATCAACGGCGCGAAAATAATCGTTGGACGGGAAGCCGTCCTCGGCTGTCCAGTTGAATTTATAGCCCGCAAAGCTTGCCGCGCGAACACTCTCGCCCGTCAAAAGCGAGGTCAACCATTCGCCCGCCTCACAAAAGCTTTTCGCGGCATGGTAGATCTCCTCATCTCGGCAAAGCGTTTCGTAAATTTTCGGAAATGCCCATTCGGGAGACAGCTTACCGCCGCAGATCTCCAGCCACGGCTCATGCCGCTCCTGTGCAACTCGTGTCATGCGCTCTGCCTCGGCTTGCGATGCGTGATGCTTCCAAAGCTTGACGTAGCTTTGCGGCCGCGACTCATATTTGGGATCCATGCAAAGCGGCATCCCCTCCTCATCGGTTGCAAGCAACGTACAGGATGTAAAATCAATGCCAAGCCCCGCGATCTCTTCGGGTGTGACCTCTGCCCTTTTCAAGGCTTCTCCGATCACACTTTTCAGCACAAGCAGATAATCGGCGGGGTGCTGGAATGCCGATTGCAACGGAAGCGGTGTGCCGTCGGGCAGAGTGCTGTCCATCACGCCGTGCGGATAATCCATCACCGCCGATGCCAGTGTTTCTCCCGTTTGGGTATCCAAAACCACCGCCCTGCCCGAAAGCGAGCCAAAATCCACTCCTATGGTATAGCGTTTCATGCTGTTTGTCCTCTTTTCAGTCTTATAAAGCTCAAATCAAGCGGTCGGCTTTCATCCGAAGCCGTCCTTTTTTCGTTTCTCCGTCAAATGCGCGCAGTCGGTAGCGTCCAAATCCGCGCACCGAGATCCACGCAGGTGCTTCAAGCACGAGATCTGTTCGCTCGATCGGTTCAAAATTGACCTCCACCAAGCCGCCGCGCACCGCTCTTTGCGCCGCTTCGCGCGATTGGTTGGTCAGTGCCGCCACCACGCAATCAAGCCGCGCAGATGCTACGGTGTCGTAGATCGGCGCATACTGCTTGCCGTCGGTGAAATCGTCCCCGATCATGCAGGGTGAGCAGGTCACGGTGTCGGTTGCGACCTTTGTCAGCGCAACGCTCAAAAAATCCGCGATCTTTTGAGTGCAAAACAGGATCGCCTCACGGTCGTTCTGCACCGCAATGTCACCGATGGCATCACGCTCCAATCCCAACCCCAAGATCGAGCCAAGATAATCCCTGTGCGAAAGCGTTCGGTATCCGCTCCCCTTGATCCGCAGGGCTGTGACCGCGCCGTCCAGCTCCTCTCCGATCAGGGAACGCATCTCATCGGCGCTCCTGTCACAGATCGGGCCATCGGAAAGCTCAACCAGATAATCGGGCAATAAAAACAGGCAGACACGCTCTGCCTGTGCATAGCCTCCGTAAAACCACGCCCGTTTCGATTCCCGCAGGCGATTCAGCTCGCGCTCGGTCTGTACCCGTTGTCTTGGAGAAAGATATGGGATCATCGCTATGTTTCCGCGCGCGCATCTGTCCAGCGCATCCCCCACGCGCGCTTCCAAAAGCGCCTCGTCGTCGTACACGCCCTTCATAAAAACGCCACCGCCGTTTGCAAAATCGAAAGCACCAGAACGGTCAACAAAAACGGGATATCGATCGGCATCCCCTCAAACCAATTCATTCTGTCACACAGCGCGCGTATCGGAAAGATCACAGGCTCGGTGAGCATCAGCAAAAACATGCTCAGCTTGCCCTCTCGCATCGGATCGAACCAAGAGGTGATCGCCCGAACAAACATGGCGATCAGCAACACGTCAATGATGGCGGTGACCGTATATTTTAAAACAAACAAAAAAAGATCCATAAAGCCCAATCCTTTCGGGAATAGTCGGCAAAGCCGTTTTGAAAAGGGGGAAGCCCCGACAAGACTTCACCCCTTAGCAGTTTATCATCTTTCGTTGTCACCGTCCAAGGGAGCGTCCTCGTACACTTCCTCGTACACCTCGGGCTCAGCGGTTACCGCTGCGGGAGCTTCCTCGGGAGCAAAGCCCGAAATATCCACGCCTGCAGGAGCGATCACAATGGTGTTCTTGTTGGTTTTGATCATCTCACCGCCAAGCACGTAAGCAACACCTGCCAGAAAGTCTACCAAGCGGTGTGCCTTATCCTTGGTCAGGTTAGCGATATCCAAGAGAATGATGCAGCCGTCCTTGAGCTTATCGGCAATCTGCGTTGCCTCGGTATGGCTCTTGGGCTGGAGCAGCTTGAGCGCTACCTTATCGGGAGAGACGGGTGCCTTTTGCGCAGGCGTCTGAACAGTGGAAATATTGGAATTCATATCCGAATCGGGCATTTCCATCTTCAGGTCGTCGGGCATAACGTACATATCGTCATCGTATTCCTCGCCAAGATCTGCGTTATCGTTTCTGACAAATTTTTTCAACAAATTCATTTTTTGTTGTCCTCCGTTTTATATGTGATACAGTTTATTTTTCGGTTTGCTCGGGTTCTTCAAACAGTGCGCGTCCGATGCGTACGATCGATGCGCCCTCCTCGATGGCGGGCACAAAGCTGCCCGACATTCCCATCGATAAAATCGGTCTACCTATATTATGAAGTTTTTTTTGCCAAATGTCAAGACATTGTTGGGAAGTTTCTTGAAAATATTTTCGATATTCTTCATTTTTTTCGCATTTTGGTGCCATTGTCATGAATCCGCGCAGGCAAATATGCGGATATTGCGAAAGTGAGCGACAAAATTCCACGACCTCCTCGGGTGCAAGACCGCTCTTGCTTTCCTCACGTCCGCTATTGATTTCTACCAAAACGTCCATCACAATTCCGTGCTGTGCGGCACGTTTTTCGATCTCCCTTGCCAAGGAGTGAGAGTCGAGCGAATGGATCATGCACACCTTATCGATGATGTACTTGACCTTGTTGCTTTGCAGCTTGCCGATGAAGTGGATGCGCATTCCCTCGCGGTCCAAAGCATCCCAACGCTCCAGAAGCTGTTGCACACGGTTTTCGCCCACATCGTGTATCCCAAGCACACGGTGCAGATAGTTGACATGCTCGGCATCGGTGTATTTAATTGCCGCAAGCAACGTAACATCAACGTCCGCAAGCTCCTCGCCGCGTCTCGCCTTTGCCGCCTCTATTTCGGCACAGATCCGCGCCGCGTTTTGATTCATATAGGACAGATCATTCATTGATAAACTCTCCCCTCATATAGATTTTTCCCCGAAGTGATCAAAATATCGTACAAAGACAAATATTCTTCGTCCGCGCCGCTGTTTTCGGCAACGATATAATATCCGTCTCCCTCATGCAAGATCTCGATGCGTCGGAAGCAGACGGTGCTGTTTTTGAAAATATACACACCGCTCACCCCGTCCTTGGTCTGCAATGCCGATTCGGGAACGTAATAGCCCTCGCACAGATCGGTGGTGATCTGCACGCGCTGTACGCGGAAATAGAGGAAATCGGCAGGTGTTTCCTGCGCTTCAAACACACCTACGGCACCGCCGTCGGCTCCCTCGATCAGCCGTGTACAGGTCAATCGGATCTCCCGATCGTCATTATCGGGGAAACAGAACACATAGCTTCTCTCCTCGGAAAACAGGCTTTTTTCGGTGCTGTCCAAAGAAAGCGCCAACGACCAATTGTGACCGTATACCATCTTCCCCGCAATCTGTCCCTCGGGGTATGCGGCATCGGCTGCCGTCAGCTCGGCAAAGCGCTCGGCGCTCATGTCTTCCAGAGTCTCGGGTGTGAACAGCGCCTCATAACCGTCCACATAAGAGGTGTGGTAAAAGTACCCCGACCGCTCGGGCGCGGATAAGGTCTGACAGCTACCCGTGAGCAAAGATGCGCGAACGCTCTTCAATCGCTCCAGCGTTGCTTGAATCGCCACCTTGCCCTCCGTAACGGAGACGTATTGATCCAACAGCGTCAGCATCCCGTCCTCCAGCTTGCCAAGCTGTGACCAATCCCGATTCGCAATAGCCTCCTGTATCGAAAAATAGGTATTTTCTACTGCCTTTTTGTAAAGCTGTGCCTTTGAAAGCGTGGCTCCCGAGGTAATGCTGTCCTCCAATATACGGATCAAACGATTGACTCGATCCAAAGTCATTTGATCGTCGGCCATGGTTGCCGTATTGCCCGTATTCCAGACCTCTGCCACCGCTGTGTTCGCGCTGACCTTGGTTCCGTTGGGCAAGAGTCCGTTCACCAGCCCCTTTTGAGAAACGGTCATCACCTCTTCCTCGCGGAACAAATACGCATCGGCATTGACCATCTGCCGATCGGTCACCTGACGTACGGGAAGCGTCATCAGGCTGTCGGACGAACCCGCAAACACGTGATAGACCGTGTAAAACAGCAAGCACAGGAGCGCAAATGCCGCCGCAAAGCGTATACCGTATTGCTTTAAAAACGCTTTCCGTGTCATAAAAGCTCCTTTCTTCCTGTGATCAGTTGCCGTTTATTATTTTCAACGCATCGCTCAGCACCGCCGAGATCGGACGCGGCTGTCCCGCTTCGGTCATATCCAGCCAGCGAACGTAGTCCTTGGCACCAAACCAGGTAATCTGCCGCTTGGCATAGCGGCGCGTTGCACGCTTGAGCGATTCCACGGCGGCATCAAGCGATTCCTCGCCGCGCAAAGCTCCCAAAAGCTCTTTATATCCGATCGCCTGTGCGGCGGTCGCATTCTTTTCAAAAACACCCTCTTGCAAAAGACTTTTGGTTTCCTCCAAAAGCCCCATCTCCAGCATCAGATCCACACGGCGGTCGATGCGCTCGTACAACAGCTCACGCTCGGCATACCGCAAGCCGATCACGGTGGCATTGTACGGTGAATCGATCTCCCGCGAGCGTCGGTCTGCCTCGGTTTTGGTCATTCCCGTGGTGTGGTAGATCTCCAGCGCGCGAACCACACGCTTGACGTTGTTGGGATGGATCGCCTCGGCACTTTCGGAATCGACCTCGGCAAGACGCGCGTGAAGTGCCTCATTCCCATGCGCATCGGCATAAGCGAACAGCTTCTCTCGCATGGCGGGATCGCTCTCGGTCTCCTCAAATCCGCCGCCGCGCAAAAACGCATCCAGATAAAGTCCCGTACCGCCGCAAAGAATCGGCAATTTTCCGCGTAATGCAATATCATTGACCGCTTGCTTTGCACACTCCACATACTCGGCACAGGAAAAAGCACGGTCAGGCTCCACAAAATCGATCAGATGGTGCGCCACGCCCTCTTGCTCCTCGGGAGTGGGCTTTGCCGTTCCGACGGTCATGCGGCGGTAAATCTGCATCGAGTCACACGACACGATCTCGCCGTCCAAAGCCTTTGCAAGAGCCACCGCCAAGGCACTTTTTCCGCTTGCCGTAGAGCCAACAACAGCCAAAACCTTGATCTTCTTTTCTGTCATAAAAGCTCCTTTCTCAACAAGCGTTCTTTCATTTTTGCAAGTTACACGGTTTCCGTTAACCATCTATACTATTATATCATAACCCAAAAAGTTTGTCAATCACTCGCACTCAAAATTGCCTACAGTCACGCAAAAAGCATAAAAAACCGATTGGTCATGATCAACAAAACCAATCGGTAAATTTTAAAACAAGTCGCTGTGCGTGCCCGTTCGAGCCAAGAACAATATCAATTGATCTCCGTCTATTTGATATACGAGCAACCAATCCGGTTGAATGTGACATTCTCGATAACCGCCGTAATCACCGGTAAGCAAGTGGTCACGATATTTTGCTTCAAGTGTTTCACCATTCGCAAGGGCAGTAATAACCTTCTTTATTTTATCAAGATCATATCCACGTTTTTGCGCTAATTTTAAATCCTTCTTGAATTGATTGGAAGGAACAATCTCATACTTCACCTAAAATGTCCTCCATCATACT
>JAFTKI010000003.1 GCA_017453335.1 Clostridia bacterium | reverse complement strand
CGCCGTTCTGACCGAGCGCCTGCAAGGTGTATGTAATTGCTGCTGCACCCGACGCAAGAGCCAAAGCCGCTACACCGCCCTCAAGGGCTGCGATTCTCTTCTCGAAAACGTCCTGTGTGGAGTTGGTAAGTCTGCCATAGATATTGCCTGCATCGGCAAGACCGAAGCGCGCTGCCGCGTGTGCGGAGTTGTGGAACACATAAGATGTGGTCGCGTAGATCGGTACTGCGCGAGCATCGGTGGCGGGATCTGCCTGCTCTTGTCCTACGTGGAGCTGAAGCGTTTCGAATTTGTAATTGTTAGACATAATATTTATTTCCTTTCGTTATTAAAAAATGTGCTGTTGTTGATTTTGTACTTGGCTTCTAAAATGAAATGATACGTTCAACACCGACACATTCGCCCGAAACGGAAATTTGCTCTTACGAGCTTTTCAAAATAGTTTTCCATTGCATCACCTCTTACCCACTCATTTGGTAGGTGACTGTATTATACCACCAATTACCTATCTTGTCAATAGGTAATTTGAATTTTTTTCAAAAAAATTAGGCGCCGCCGAAGCGACGCCTGTTTGATTGATCTGATTGCTGTATTTTTCAAGGATATCCCTATCATATTTTACTTTGCCAAGATCACGCGTATTGCTAATGTTTCTTTTATGCCCCAAGCGTTTCCAAAAGCTCTGCCGCATGCTGCTTCATCAGAGCAGAATAGTACGTTACGACGATGATCTCCAGAGCGCGGTTCAGTCGTGCACGCGCCCCCTCGACAGGCTCCTCGTAATCGATCGTCATATCCTCAACCACGTTCTTGATCGAATCCAGTGCGCACCCTCCACTTTCGTTGATATAGCTCAAAATACGGCAGATATAGTCGTACAGCATGGAATCGCTGATAATATCGTCACTGGTGTCCTCAACGTCGCCGTTGATATAGTGGATCAAAAACGCGATATGATCCAACTGCATACAGGAGCGCAACATGTTGATGATAAGAATATGCGCAACCTGATCGATATCATACTTTTTCAGCTTGGCATTCGTGACCCAGCCGCGCTTGGTCCAGTTTTGGAGCGTTGAGCTGTCAATCCCCGAAATACGGCGTATCTGCGTCAGCATCACACTGTCACTCACGAAAAAGACCTTTTTCAAAAAAGCCAGACCCGTAACGTTGTCCATATCACTCTTTTTGAGCTTGGTTCCCGGGATATAATCATCAAAAAACTGTAAATTCACAGTGATCCTCCGTTAAAATGATTTTTCATAACAGAAGATATTGTAGCACACGGTCATAAGATTGTCAAGCGTTTTTGTGTGATTTTTTTGTGAAGAAAAATACTGTTTAATGATTATTCCGACAATATTTTCAAAATCGCGTCACAGTCGACATCGGCGCTTCGCCAGATCGGCTCCGCGCTTCTTTGAACAACGAAATCGTCTTTCGTTGCGAGGATCCTTACGGTTTTGTTCTGCATACAGGGATCCTCTTGCAGTGCCGCTGAGAGCATCATTCCCATGCCACCTGCATAGATCTCCTCCTCAAGGAACAAAATCTTGCATGGCTTTTTCGGCAGACAGGACGCCACCTCGTGCGCCACCTGCTCATAAGGCTTGAGCTGCTCCAAAAGCAGGATTCCCAAGCGCTTTCCACCTTCTTGCAGGTATTTTTGCGCCTTCAGCGCTTCTTTCACAATGCGTCCATGCGTAATCAGGACGGCATCCAAATCCTCGGCGGAATCCCGAGCATCTCGAAGGAAATCGTTTCTTACACCGATCCCTCGCGGTGTTGCGTCGCCATAAAAGTGTTGCGTGATCTCTGCGTCCTCCGCACCGTTTGGATAACGAATGGCGCAAGGACAGTTTGCATGCAATGCCTCATCCAGTGCATTGTAGAGTGCGGCATTGGTCAGCGGTGTATAAATCTTAAGATTCGGAATTTCCGAGAGGAACGCCACGTCGAAAATTCCGTGATGCGTCGCGCCGTCGGAGGGATTCAATCCCGCGCGGTCGATACAGAATACCACGGGCAGATTCTGGAGAGCTACGTCGTGGATGATATTATCGTAAGCGCGTTGCAGGAAGGTCGAATAGATTGCAACGACGGGACGGTATCCGTTCGCGGCAAGACCCGCGGCAAACGTAACGGCGTGCTCCTCGGCAATCCCCACGTCATAAAAGCGCTCGGGATGCATTCCGCGGAAGCCGACCAGACCCGTACCGTCTGCCATTGCGGCGGTAATAGCGCAGATCTTATCGTTACGGATTGCCATATCGGAAAGGATCGTGCCGAATTGCTCGGAGAAGGTTGGCAGCTCTGCACGCGGCTTGCCTGTCGGTGCCATTCCGTGGAAACGGTCGGGCGTTGCCTCGGCAGGGGCGTATCCCTTTCCCTTTTTGGTTTTGAGATGCACGATACAGCTCTTTCCCGTTTTCTTTGCCTCGTGGAGCAGCTTTTCGACTGTTTCTTCGTCGTTTCCGTCGGCTGGACCGATATAATGCAAGCCAAGATCCTCGAAATAATTGCTACTGTAAAGTGCAGACTTAAATGCGGTTTTGATCCGTAGCAGGAGCGAATGGATTGGCTTTCCGAGCAAAGGAATTTTTTGCAGCACCGAGACAATGCCCTTTTTGGTGCGAAAATATCCCTTCGAAGAGCGCAGTCGCGAAAGATTTTTCGCAAAGCGTCCGATGTTTTTGGAAATGGACATTTCGTTTTCGTTCAATATAATAATCAAACGAAGCTTTTTGCGACTGTTGTTCAACGCCTCATGGATCATACCACCCGTATACGCACCGTCTCCAAACACGCAAACGGTGTAGGCGTCGGAGCCGCTGAGCCTGTCCGCCTCTGCAAATCCGAGCGCTGCGGAAAGCGAAGTGGAGCTATGCCCCGTGCCAAAGCAATCGTGCTCGCTTTCGGTGATCTTGGGAAAGCCGCTGATGCCGCCGCCCTGGCGCAGCGTATGAAATTGCTCTCGCCTGCCCGTGATCAGCTTGTGTACGTAGCTTTGGTGACCGACGTCAAAGATGATATGATCGTGCGGTGTGGAAAACGTACGATGGAGCGCAAGCGTTAATTCGACGACGCCGAGATTCGACGCCAGATGACCGCCGTTTTCCTGCACCCGATGGATCAAAAACGTGCGAATTTCCTCTGCCAACGGCTTCATATCCTGCGCCGACAGCGCCTTGAGATCGTCAGGTGACTGAATCCTTGACAGCAACGGAAATTCTGTTTCGAACGGAATTTGCTCATCCATCTCCGTTTTCCTCCTTCCTTATTTTTAGAATAGTATATCACAAAAACCGCTCTTTGTCAACCGAGACGCAAGTGTTTCAAATGTGTAATTTTCAAAAAAACGAGAAAAAATGAGATATTTGAAGAAAAGCACAGGATTTTTGACCTTAATTGACTTTCATCATCGATATTTGACCTTTCTTGACTTTGACTTTCGTTGACCTTTCGGGTAAAATATACTCAGAAAGTCAAAGAAGGACAAACAAGGAGGCTGTTATGTTAGCGGATTATATTGCACAAATGATCGAAGAAATGCTGAACCAAAGCGGTGGAACGCTGGAATTACAACGAAATGAGATGGCAAACCGTTTGGGGTGCGTACCCAGCCAGATCAGCTACGTGATTTCCTCGCGCTTCACCCCCGAACGCGGTTACGTGATCGAATCCCGCCGCGGTGGCGGCGGATGTATTCGAATCGTGCGAAAGCAAATGAGCACAGACGAATACCTGATGCACTTCTTCTGTGCGATCGGTGATTCGATTGACGAAGGTGAAGCAATCGCTTATTTGAAAAATCTTCTCGGAAACGGCTGTATTTCCGAGCGGGAATTTCAAATTTCCTACGCTGCCCTGTCGGGGGCTTCCCTATCCTCTGTCCCGCCCATGTATCGGAATGCGGCACGCGCGGATATTTTCAAGCAGATGATCCTGGCTTTGATGGCAAGCAGATGATTTTTTCCATATTTTTTTGAATTTGCAGAGATTGTGACAAAATCCGCATTCCAAAAGCGCTATAATTATACAAAAAAGGCTGACGCACGCAATGACACCGACGGCGTTTGCCACGGAAAAGAAAGGACTGATGATTCATGTTATGCGAAAAGTGTAAAAAAAGGACTGCGACCGTATTTTATAACGAAAATCTCAACGGCAAAACACGCTCCTATTCTCTTTGCGGCGAATGTGCTGCGAGACTACGGGAAAAGGGAGATTTGCAGGACATCACCTCGATGATCGGTAGCTTTGCAGACCCGTTTTCGGAGCTGCACGATGATCTGTTCGGCGGATTTTTCGGAATGCCGATTTTGAAAAGCTCCCCCGCCGAGAAAAAATGCTCCACCTGCGGGTGCACCTATGCCGATATTTCACGCGAAGGTCGCGTGGGATGCGCCGATTGCTACACGGTGTTTTCCAAGGAGCTGGAGCGCACCCTGCAATCGGTTCACGGAACGACCGTACATACGGGCACCGTTCCCTCTCGCCACCGAGCAAAGCAGGCAAGAGCCGAGCAGTTGAAAAAGCTGAAAATGGCAATGCAGGAAGCGATCGAAAAGGAAGATTTTGAGCGTGCAGCAACGCTTCGCGATGATATTCGCAAGCTGGAAGCCGAGAGTGACGGAAAGGAGGAGGCATAATCATGGCATGGTATAACACAACGGGACAGGCAGGCGACACTGTAATCAGCTCACGTGTGCGTCTGGCAAGAAATCTGAACGGATACCCCTTCGCTTCCCGCTTGGATGCAAACGGTGCGAATGAAATCATCGAAAAGGTGAGCGCGCCGCTTGAGACAGCAGGATTCCGAAAGATCAATTTTTCGGATGTTTCTCCGATTATGGCGACATCCTACGTAGAGAGGCACTATGTCAGCCCGGAATTTGCAACCAAGGAAACGCCGCACGCACTTCTTTTGCAGGAGCAGTCTGGAATCGCCGTAATGGTTTGCGAAGAAGATCATCTGCGCATTCAAAGCATTCTGCCGGGGCTCGCTCTGGAGGAGGCTTACAAAAACGCCTCACGCACCGAAAAGCGCTTGGATGAGGAATTTGACTTTGCCTACAGTGAGCAGCTGGGATATCTGACACACTGCCCGACCAATCTCGGCACCGGGATGCGCGCTTCTGTTATGATGTTTTTGCCAGCTTTGACGCGCGGCGGATACATGAATTCCCTTGCCAATCAGCTGGCTAAGATCGGTTTGACGATGCGCGGACTGTTCGGCGAAGGCAGCGGCTCTGCGGGCTCGATGTACCAGATCTCCAACCAAATAACGCTCGGGATCACAGAGGAGGAAACACTCCGCAAGCTAACGGATGCCATCAAGCAGATCGTTGAAAGCGAGCAAAAGGCACGAAAAGCCATCAACGGAGACGAATTGGAGCGTTTGACCGACCGCATCAAGCGAAGCGAGGGCATTCTGCGCTATGCGCATATGATCTCCTCCTCGGAATTCATCAAGCTCTTCTCCGACGTTCGCTTCGGTATTGCCTTAGGGATCGTTTCGGAGATCACCTACGAGCAGCTTGGCACACTTCTGGTAGAAATGATGCCCGCTACGCTGACGCTTTCCTCCGAGAGCACGCCGAAGGGAGAGAGCGCACGAGACAAATTGCGTGCACAAAAAATACAGGCATTGCTCTGTAAAAAGGAATAACGACCGCACTCCCCATCGGAGCGCGGAATGATCAAAGAAAGGATCTGATCCAATATGCAAAACAGATTCACACAAAAAGCACAACGCGTTTTGGGGCTTTCCCTACAATACGCGTCCGAAATGGGACACACATACATTGGTTCGGAGCATTTGCTGCTCGGACTTTGCGGCGAGGGCACGGGCGTTGCCGCGCATTATCTCAAGGAGCGCGGTGCCGATACCGAAAAGATCAAAAATGCGCTGATCTCCTTGGCGGGCGTAGGAGCGCCCTCATCCGTATCGGCGGCTGATATGACGCCGCGCACCAAAAACATCATCCAATCCTCGCTCTACGAGGCGCAAAAAAACGGGCAGGATTATATTGGAACCGAGCATCTGCTGGCTGCCCTTTTGACCGAGCAGGATTGCGTCGCGGTACGGATCTTGGAAAGCATCGGCGTTTCCATTCCCGAGCTGCGAAACGATCTGTCTGCCTTTTTGACCTCGTCTGCGGGACGGGACGTCGGTGAAAGCCGCTCCTCGGGACGCACGGAAAAGGATCAAAAAAGCAATAGCGGAGCATTGAATCAAACGCAAACGCTGAAAAACTACGGCAGAGACCTGAATGAAATGGCTGCATCCGGCAAGATTGATCCGATCATCGGACGTGAGAGCGAGACCGAGCGTGTGATTCAGATCCTTTCCCGCCGTACCAAAAACAATCCCTGCCTGATCGGTGAGCCCGGCGTTGGCAAAACCGCAGTCGTCGAAGGCTTGGCACAGCGGATCGTGGCAGGTAACGTTCCCGAAAATCTGCTCTCAAAGACCATCGTAACACTTGATATTGCCGCTATGATCGCGGGCGCAAAGTATCGCGGCGAATTTGAAGAGCGCTTCAAAAATATTATGGAAGAGGTGCGTAAGAATCCCGATCTTATTCTTTTTATCGATGAGATCCACACCCTGATCGGTGCGGGTGCCGCGGAAGGCGCGGTAGATGCTGCCAATATCATCAAGCCTGCCCTGGCACGCGGTGAGATGCAGGTGATCGGAGCGACAACCATTTCCGAATATCGCAAGCACATCGAGAAGGATGCGGCGCTGGAACGTCGATTCCAATCGGTGAACGTCGGAGAGCCGAGCCGTGAGGACGCGATCGCCATTTTGCAGGGATTGAGAGACAAGTACGAGGCGCATCACAAGCTTAAAATCTCGGACAGTGCGATCGAAGCGGCTGTCAACCTATCGATCCGTTATATCACAGACCGATATCTGCCCGACAAGGCGATCGATCTGATCGACGAAGCGGCTTCACGCTTGCGAATCACCACACACACCTCCCCGCCCGATCTGAAAGAAACCGAAGAACGACTGAAAGCCTTGGAAAAAGAGAAGGAGGAGGCGATCAAAGCGCAGGATTTCGAGCGTGCGGCGGCACTCCGCGACGAGGAGCATACGCTGCGCCAGGAATATGATGGCAAGAAGGAGGAATGGAAGCAGTCGCAATCGGATCACGCACTTGAGGTACGGGATACGGATATTGCGGACGTTGTAACGCAATGGACAGGCATTCCCGTAAATCGACTGCTGGAGGAAGAAAGTGAAAAGCTGCTTTCCTTGGATCGGCTGCTCAAGGAACGTGTGATCGGTCAGGACACAGCCGTGGACGCGATCGCCAAAGCGATTCGCCGCGGTAGAATGGGCTTGAAGGATCCCAAGCGTCCCGTTGGATCGTTTATCTTCATGGGGCCTACGGGAATCGGTAAAACCGAGCTCGCAAAGGCACTGGCTCAACTGATGTTCGGCGACGCCTCGGCAATGATCCGCCTTGACATGTCCGAATATATGGAAAAGCACAGCGTTTCCAAGCTGATCGGTTCCCCTCCCGGCTACGTGGGCTTTGAGGAAGGTGGACAGTTGACCGAAAAGATTCGCAGAAAGCCCTATTCCGTCGTTCTGTTTGACGAGATCGAAAAGGCGCATCCCGACGTCTTCAATATCCTTTTGCAGGTCTTGGAGGACGGTGTTTTGACCGATTCACAGGGGCGGCGCGTGGATTTCCGCAACACGATCCTGATTTTGACCTCGAACGTGGGCGCGGGTGAGCTTGCCGCTACGAAATCGCTCGGATTTACGGCGGAGAACAATGACAAGAATGACCGCTCTGCCCGCGAGGCACGGATGATGCAGGCACTCAAGGGCACCTTCCGACCCGAATTTCTCAACCGTATCGATGATATTATCATTTTCAACAGCTTGCGGCAAGAGGACATTGAACAGATCGCGTCCCTGATGCTCAAGGAGCTGCAAAAGCGAATCGCGGATCTCGGCATTACGCTGACACCGACCCCTGCGGTTGCCGCATTCCTTGCGACCGAGGGCTTTGACGCGACCTATGGCGCGCGCCCACTACGCCGTGCAGTGGTTCGTCTGGTCGAGGATCCCTTCTCTACGCAAATGCTGGAGGGAAAGATCGCGGCAGGTGATCGCGTAACGGCAGACGTGTGCGACGGCGCGATCGTATTCACCAAGGAATAGGCATGAGAAAGCTTTACACGGTTGATTTTTTGACCGTGTAAAGCTTTTTTTGCTTTTTTTGCAAAAATATCCCCACAAGAGTGCAAATCTATGATATAATAATATTAACTATCAATTTCTAAAGGAGGCAGACATGAAAAACAAACGCTTTCTTCCCCTGATCCGCTTCTCTTGTGTCGTTTTGATCCTCGTTCTTGTCGGCACACTTGTCTTTCATGTCAGCGGAAACGCGCGGTATTTCGAAGGAGATGCCGAGGAATACTATCAGTCGCTTGTATCCGCAGGTTTTCCCGAGGACTATGCAGTGGCATTGACCGAGTTGCATCTGTTACATCCAACGTGGGAGTTCGTCCCCCTGCTCGTTACCAAGGAAAACGAGGACTATACTTGGGATTACGTGATCTACAAAGAGATCGAGGATCCCTCGAACAACCTGATTGGTGCCGATGAATCCTATATTCCCTATCGCCACCCGCTCCATGCGGGGATCTACGATGCGGGAAGCTATCCCGCCTCCGTTGATGCGGTGCGTTATTTCATGGATCCGCGCAATTTTTTGAATGAAACCGACATCTTTCAATTCTATGATCTGACGTCGGGAGCTGATACAACGCTCCAGGCTGTAGAAGCCATTTTGGAATCGACCTTTATGGAGAATGCGGTTCTGGAAAACGGCAGTACGTACGCCACGTATTTTCTTGAGCTTGGAGAGGAGCTGGGGATTTCTCCGCTCTATCTTGCCGTGAAAGCAAGACAGGAGCAAGGCGTGAACGGTACTTCACCCGTGATCGGCGGTGCATGTGGAACGCTGTTGAACGACTACTACCAAAACAACACGCAGTACTCCGAAGCGGGCAATGCGGTTCTCGCGCCTTCGGACGGACATTCCTCCTCAGAGCTGTTGGCACTTGACGGCTATTATAACATTTATAACGTAAACGCCTCCGGAAACGGGCTTTTCAGCATTTACTATAATGCCATGAAGCGTGCGCAAAGCGGAACGGACGCATTGGCAGACACATGGGGCTCGCCCTCATGGGACACGGTTTGGAAATCCATCTACGGCGGCGCGTATACCATCAAAGCCTCTTACATCGACCGCTATCAGAATACCGTTTATCTGCAAAAATTCAACGTCGACAGCCGATCCGACCGCAATTTCTGGGGACAGTACATGCAGAACGTAGGTGGCGCCTTGACAGAAGGACGTACACTTTATACCTCTTTCGCCTCTGTCGGAGCATTGGACAGCACCTGCCGCTTCGTCATTCCCGTGTATGAAGGAATGCCTATAAGCGCATCTCCCGATCCCGCAAACGGAAATTGCTCCTATCTCGCAGCTGCCCCACAAAAATATACGTATACGGTCTCCATTGAGGATCCCGTTATCAAAAACGAAACGGGCTCTGCGATCTATATGACGCAAAGAATCGCATCGGGGGGAATTTTGGAGATTTCCGGTGAGGTCTCACACTCCTACGGTGTGGCGGGAATGGAGTATCAGTGGGATGGAAATGGAGAGTGGATCCCCTTTTCCAACGACGGGATGCTCGCACTTTCACTGCCCGTTGACTTTTCGGAGGGCACGTCGCATATATTGGTTATCAGAGGGTGCGCTGATTATCGCCATAACGTAAGCGCGAAAAAAAGCAATTACAATTTCCTGTGCGCGGTGATTTACGTGGACGTTGTGGAAACGCCAAAGGCAAAGCTGACACTGCAAAACGGAGAATCGAGCACTACGATCACGCTTGCGGTGGGAACCGAATTTTATCTTCCCGATGCCGATACTGAGCAAATGATCGGATGGAACGGCTCGGACGACACGCTTCTGCCCGCTTCCTCCGCCGCCATTTTGCAAGAAGATATCACATATCAATCGCTTTATTTAACAAGTGAA
Organism: Clostridia bacterium; assembly: GCA_017453335.1. Next base: position 51,740 of record JAFTKI010000003.1, on the reverse strand, counting down.
CGGTTGGACGGCGCCGCTCTGATCCTTTCGGAGGGTGCCGTACAACTGCGTTTCAGCGCAGTGATAGAGCAGAGTTGCTTTGATGCCCTGCAGGCACTTCCCGTCCCGCAGGAGCTTTATGCTGTGGTAACGGCAAACGGTGAGAGTATGACACTCCCCGTTTATCAAAAGCAGACCGTACGTGCATATGACCGCGATTGGATGCTGCTGTATGCCGATACCGAACCGCTCGACAAGACGGATTTTGAAACCGCGTACTCTGTTTCCTTTTACGCAAAGCTCACTTACAGTGACGGCAGCGAAAGATGCATGCCGCTCTCAAATACGCCGCCCTCTGCTCGCAGTGCCATAGAGGTGGCGTCAGCCGCCCTTGCGGATACGGAGGAAAGCTATTCTCCGACGCTTCAAAAAGCACTGCAAAGCATTGTTTCTTCTACAAAATCATGAAAGGAAGGATCGAATCCGTTTTATGAAAACGCTTGGCTATTACAACGGTTTGATTGACGAGCTGGATCAGATCACCGTTCCGATGCTGGATCGCGCATGCTATTTCGGTGACGGTGTTTATGACGTAACCTTCAGCCGCAATCACCGAATTTACATGCTGGAGGAGCACGTTGAGCGCATTTTCCAAAGTGCTGCGCAGATCGGGATCTTCCCACAGATTACGCCAACGGAGCTATGCGCGCTTTTGCGCTCCCTCGTGCAAAAAATGGACTGCGGCGAGCAGTGGGTGTATTTTCAATTCACACGCGGAACCGATTTCCGCACGCACGCCTTCCCCGAGCATGCATCGCCAAATCTTTGGATCATGCTAAAGCCCGCTACCATTAAGGACACCTACAAAACATTGCGATGCATCACACGTGAGGATACGCGCGCACTGCATTGTAACATCAAATCCTTAAATCTCCTCCCCAACGTGCTGGCAACGCAGGCAACGGTAGACGCAGGCGTGGACGAATGTATTCTTCATCGCAATGGAATTGTTACCGAGTGCGCGCACTCTAACGTCTCGATCCTCAGGAACGGTACCCTGATTACCCATCCCGCCGACAACCTGATTTTGGCAGGCACGGGACGCGCGCACCTGATTCTCCAAGCCCGAAAGTTCGGGATCCCTGTGCTTGAAAAGGACTATCGTCTGCAAGACCTGATGGATGCCGACGAGGTGCTTCTGACCTCGGCTTCCTCGCTTTGCATGCGTATCGTTGAGGTGGACGGCACGCCCGTTGGCGGCAAGGCGGCGTACACGGTCAAGCAGCTTCAGGATGCGCTTCTGGCTGATTTTCTGGAACAGACCGAAAAAGTTTGAATTCTGTAAATTTTTTGTTCCGCTTGACTTTCCTCTCTCGGTATGATAAAATATAAGTATTAAAAAGTAAAGGACGTAAACTCTTGGCTAAGAAAAAGAAAAACAGGCTGTTTGAGTTCTTCAATTACCATCGCGACAACCGTCCCGATGCCGTTGAGGAGGATACCACTCCCACACTCAAGCGCTACTTCAAACTCCTGGGCAGACGCTTCTGGAAGCTGATCTCCCTGAATATTATGATGCTTCCCATGATCGCGCCCGTGCTTTTGGCACTGTACATCTGGTTTGGCATTGACCGCACGCCCACGGTGACGAACGCTTTCTTCCCGCAGCTCTTTGCGGCAAATCAATTGGACCCGTCACCTGCATCGGGAATGCTTCTGGATCTGTACGGTACGCAATCCATGATCCCCGTATACAATGCTACGCTTTCCTATATCGGGATCGGAGCGTGTGCTCTGTTTCTGTTTATCACCTTTGGTTGGCAGAACGTAGGCGCTACGTACGTACTGCGTAATATGGTGCGCGGCGAGCCTGTGTTTGTCTGGTCGGATTATTTTTATGCGATCAAACGAAACCTCAAGCAGGGGCTGTTCCTCGGTATGCTGGATTTTGCGGCGATCTTCCTGCTTGTCTTCGATATCGGTTATTTCTGGAACAAAACGGGCTCTTCCTTCCTCGTCAACGTCAGCTTCTATTTGATTTTAGCACTCATCATCCTGTATTTCCTGATGCGCTTCTACATCTATTTGTTGCTGGTCACGTTTGACCTCTCTGTTCGCAAAATTCTGAAGAACGCATTGATCTTCACCATGCTTGGAATCAAGCGCAATCTGATGGCAGTGCTTGGGATTGCGTTTATCACAGCGATCAATCTCGCACTTCTGTTCCTGCTGGGAGCGACACCGCTGAGCGGAGTTCCGATCATTCTCCCCTTCCTCTACTATCCCGCCGTAACCGCCTTTACCTCGGCTTACGCAGCCTTCCCCGTGATCGAACGCTATATGATCACGCCTTACGTCGGCTTAGAGGATGAGAACGAGGAATCCTCGGAAGCAACCCCCGAATAAAGAAAATCACCTGTAGCGAAATCGCTACAGGTGATTTTCTTATTTCTTCAATCGCAACGTCTTTTCATATGCTGCCGTAACTGCGTTGATGGCAGAGGAACGAAAAGCGCCATTCTCCAGCGCATGTACGCCCGCGATGGTCGTACCGCCGGGACTACAGACCGCATCCTTGAGCTCGCCCGGGTGCTTGCCGCTTTCCAAAAGCAGCTTCGCAGCACCGTACAGCGTTTGCGCGGCGTATAAGTTTGCCTGATCGCGCGGCAAGCCGCACTCCACAGCTCCGTCTGCCAAGGCTTCGGCAAACAGGTAAACGAATGCGGGGCCACAGCCCGAAAGCGCGCTTGCCGCATCAATCCTTGCCTCATCAATGAGATCCAAGCGCCCACCCGCGGCAAGTGCTTGCAGGAAAGCGTCCTTTTCACCTTCGGTGACGTTTGCATTCATCACATACAGGATCATTCCCTCTCCGACGGAAACAGGCGTGTTGGGCATGATGCGGATCACCGCACAAGGTGTTTGCGCCATTTCCTCAACAGCCGCAATCGAGAGCCCTGCCGCCATGCTAATCAGCACGATCTTGGTTTTTCGAGCTTTGAGGATCGGGCGGAGCTCCTCAAACAAAGCGGGAAAGCCTTGCGGCTTGACCCCAAGAAAAAGATACTGCGCGGTAGATGCGACGGACGCAAGGTCAGAAACTTGTGCGCCAATGCGCTCAGCAAGCATTGCCGCCTTTTGCGCATCCGCATCGCAAAGTGCGATCGCGTTTCCGCCAACGGTTTTGGCTACCGCCGTTGCCAATGCCCCGCCCATATTTCCGCATCCGATAAAGCCGAATTGAATCTTCATATTGGTTTTCCTTTCACGATCAGCGGATCTGTCCGTTTCCGCGGATCACGTATTTGTAGGTAGTCAACTCCTCAAGTCCCATCGGACCTCTTGCATGGAGCTTCTGTGTGGAGATCCCGATCTCACAGCCCAAGCCAAATTCCCCGCCATCCGTAAAACGAGTGGAAGCGTTTACGTAGACTGCCGCGCTGTCGACCGCTTGCGTGAAATAAGCCGCCGCACGCTCATTCGAAGTAACGATTGCTTCGCTGTGGTGCGTGGAATGCGCGGAAATGTGCGCCACGGCTTCCTCGACGTTCTCAACGATTCTGATCGCAAGGATATAATTGAGAAATTCAGTATCAAAATCAGCGTCCGTTGCAGGTGTTCCCGCAATAATGGCTTGCGCCGCGGAATCCAAGCGTAACTCAACGGGTGTTTTTCCCGCTTTGGAACGCTCCGTAACCAAACGACGATACAAGCGTGGCAAAAATTCCTTGGCAACCGAACGGCTGACCAAGCAGACCTCCTCAGCATTGCAGACCGACGGGCGGCTGGTTTTCGCGTTTTCGATGATATCGAGCGCCATGTCAAGACTCGCATCCGCATCCACGTACACGTGACAAATTCCCGTTCCCGTCTGGATGCAAGGAACCTTTGCATTCTCCACGCAAGCACGAATCAAGCCCGCTCCTCCGCGTGGGATCAGGAGATCGACGTAGTCCACCGCGGTCATCAATTCATTCGCCCCCGCGCGCGTCGTGTCCTCCAGCATATTCACAAGGGTGATCGGCAGACCGCACGCGGTAAGTCCTGCGCGCATTGCACGCACGATCGCAAAAGAGGAACGATATGCCTCCTTTCCCCCTCGCAAAACACATACGTTGCCGCTCTTGAGAGAGAGTGCTGCCGCATCCGAGGTGACGTTCGGGCGGCTTTCGTAAATGATCGCCACAACCCCCATCGGCACGCGCACCTTTTGCACGGTCAAGCCGTTTGGACGCGTAAAGGAATCGGTCACAGTTCCTACGGGATCGGGCAATTTGACAACGTCACGAATGCCCTGCGCCATTCCGTGAATGCGCTCGGGAGTCAAGCGCAAGCGGTCGATCATCACGTCGTTCACGCTTCCCGTAACTGCCGCGATATCCTCTGCATTTGCAGACAGGATCGCATCACTTGCCGCCTCTAAGGCATCCGCCATAGCAAGCAGCGCCCGATTTTTCTCTTCGGCAGACAGTATTGCCAAGACAGGCGTTGCCGCCTTTGCTTCTTGTAAAATTTCAAGCGTGGTCATTGTTTATCTCCTTGCGGAAAGAATCTCGTGCCGACGGCAATCCCGTCGAACAGATCGTATAAAAGCATGGGCTTGGAGCCGTTCAAAATCACCATTTCACAGCCCGCATTCATGCAAAGCTCTGCCGCGTGCAGCTTGGTTTTCATGCCGCCCGTGCCGAGCACCGAGCCTTCGTCGCCCGCCAGCTCCATGATCTCGGGAGTTAAACTCCTAACCTCGTGGATCATCGTTGCGTCGGCACACTTGTGAGGGTCTGCGGTATAAAGCCCGTCGATATCCGACATCAAAATCAAGCGGTCGGCATCGATTCCCGTCGCGACCATTGCGGAAAGCGTATCGTTATCGCCTACCTTGATCTCCTCGGTTGCAATGGTATCGTTTTCGTTGATAATGGGAAGCACGCCAAGCTCTAAAAGCCTCTTCATGGTATTTTGAAAATTGTGGTACCGATCGTCATGGCGGAAGTCCGAGCCCGTCAAAAGCATTTGCGCCACGACGTGATGGTATTTCTGGAACAGACGGTCGTAGGTGTACATCAATTCGCACTGTCCGACAGCTGCCGCGGCTTGCTTCGTGGGAATATCTGTCGGGCGTTCCTTGAGAGACAGCTTCCCAACGCCCATTCCGATCGCACCCGAGGACACCAGAATGATTTCGTGTCCGCTGTTTTTCAAATCGCTTAAAACCTTACACAGCTCCTCCACACGGCGGATATTGAGAAGCCCCGTTGGATGTGCCAGAGTGGAGGTACCGATTTTGACTACAAATCTCATAGCGTTTCATTTCCCTTCTTTTGCTTCATGAGAAATTGATATACAATATATTATAACAAAAACACACAGCTCCGTCAAGGCTTTTATACAAAAAGTTTTGCACGAATATTTTGGCCCACGAGTTGACAACCTGTCGCAATATAGTAAAATTACCATAAGCCATAAACTGCTTAATACAAAGGAAACTCCAATGAAAAGCGATCAAATTTACGATACGACTCAGCCAAGACGGCTGGTTAGAAGGCTTTCCGATTGGTTGCGCTCGAATGGGGGCTATGCTGATGTGCGGCGTAGCGCAGGAGACCATCTATCTGAATGAAGAAACGGTTTGCTCGGAGAGAAAAAATACAGTTTCCGCTTGTTAGATGAGAGAAAAAATTCAAAAAATCCGCGAGTTTTTTCTTGCTGACAAGCCTGCTGCGGCGAATCAACTTGCCAATCAGATTTTGAATAGCAGCTTCCCTCGCATCGGCACTTATGAAAGCGCCAAAAAGCTGCAAATGCGGATTCTTTTATCAAAAAGACTTGCAAAAAAACGGCTTGTGTGGTATACTGATAAGGATTGACTGATAAAGGCGGTATATTATGATTACAATTTCCAACCTGAGCTTTCACTTTGGCGGTCAGCTTCTGTTTAAGGACGTTGACCTCAAATTTACTCCCGGCAATTGCTACGGCATCATCGGTGCCAACGGCGCAGGAAAATCCACCTTCCTCAAGATTCTGTGCGGCGAATTGGAGCCTTCCACGGGTGAGGTGTCGATTCCCGACACGGTTCGCATGTCCGTTCTGCGGCAGGATCACTTCGCGTTTGACGAATTTACGGTTCTGGACACCGTTATGATGGGCAACAAAAAGCTTTACGACATCATGAAGGAAAAGGATGCCATCTACGAAAAGGAGGACTTCAGCGAAGCGGACGGCTTGCGTGCCGCCGAGTTGGAGGCAGAATTTGCCGAGCTGAACGGCTGGGAGGCGGAATCCGAAATTTCCAAGCTTTTGCAAGGTCTTGGTATGCGGGACGAGCAGCTGTGGGACAGCATGTCAAACCTTTTGGAGTCCGAAAAGGTCAAGGTCATGCTCGCGCAGGCACTGTTCGGAAATCCCGATATCATTATGCTCGACGAGCCGACCAACGGACTTGACATCGACGCCATCATGTGGCTCGAGGAGTTCCTGTCTGATTATTTCGGAACGGTTCTGGTCGTTTCGCATGACCGCCACTTCCTGAACGACGTTTGTACGAACATCGTCGACATCGACTATACGGGAATCAAGATGTACGTTGGAAACTACGAATTTTGGTACGAATCCAGTCAGTTGATCCAACGTATGATCAAGCAGCAGAACAAAAAGGCGGAGGAAAAGATCCGCGAGCTGCAAGCCTTTATTTCCCGTTTCTCCGCGAACAAGTCAAAATCCAAGCAGGCGACCTCGCGCCGCAAGCTTCTGGACAAGCTGACCGTAGAGGAGCTCCCTGCCTCCAGTCGCCGCTATCCCTTTATCGGCTTTGACATGGATCGCATTGCGGGAAAGGATATCCTGTTCGTCAATGGGCTCTCCAAGGAGCTGGATGGCGTAACGCTGTTCAAGGACGTTTCCTTTACCGTCGGCAAGGAGGACAAGATCGCGTTGCTTGGAAACGAGCTGGCGATCACGGCACTCTTCCGCGTGCTGATGGAGGAGGATACCCCCGACAGCGGTGATTTCAAGTGGGGCGTCAGTATTACGAAGTCCTACTTCCCCCACGACAATACCCCCTATTTCAAGGATTGCACGCTTTCGATCATCGATTGGCTCGCGCAGTACTCCAAGGAGACCACCGAAACCTACTTGCGCGGATTCCTTGGCAGGATGCTCTTCTCCAATGACAGTGTTTTCAAGCCCGTCAACGTTCTTTCGGGCGGCGAAAAAGTGCGTTGCATGTTTGCGCACATGATGCTCTTCGGCTCGAACTTCCTGCTTTTGGATCAGCCGACCGACCATTTGGATCTGGAATCCATCAGCGCCGTCAACAACGGTCTTGCGGCGTTCAAAGGAAATCTGCTCTTCTCTTCCCACGACTACGAGCTGGTCAATACGGTGGCAAACCGTATCATCGAGATCCTGCCCGACGGCTCGATCATTGACCGTCAGGGAACGTACGAGGAATATCTGGAGTGGAAAAAGGAAAAGAATCTGCTCTGATGGAAAGAAGTGGAAAGCCAAGCTTTCCACTTCTTTCCTTTTTTCTTGTTTTTTGTAGTTTTTGGAATCAAAACCGTAGTGTATCGGTGAAAGGAGGTTGACACGATGGAGGACGAACGAATTATAGAGCTGTTTTTCGAGCGTTCGGAGCAAGCGATTCGGGAACTGGATGCAAAATACGGAAAGCTGCTTCAATCGGTTTCATACGCGGTGCTGAACAATCACTCGGATGCCGAGGAATGCGTAAACGATGCGTATCTCGCCGCATGGAATGCCATTCCGCCCGCCAAGCCCGAATCCTTACTTGGATTCGTGTGCAAGATTGTGCGAAACGTTTCCCGCAAGCGCTACGAGCGAAACACGGCAAAAAAACGGAACAGCCGTTACGACGTTGCATTGGAGGAGCTGGAGGAATGCCTTTACAGCGGCATCACCGTCGAGGCTGAAATTGAGGCGGAAGAGCTGACACGGGCCATAGAAGCCTTTCTCGACTCGCTTTCAAAAGAAAACCGTATCATTTTTCTTCGCAGATACTGGTTTTCCGATTCCTACGCAGAGATTGCCAAACGCGTTGGTATCTCGGAAAAGAACGTTTCGGTTCGGCTCACAAGACTTCGCAAGGATTTGCGAGCACATTTATCGGAAAGAGAGGTTTTATAAAATGACAGCAAAAAAATTTTCAAGCGCCCTTGGCGACATTCACGAAAAGTATGTTTTGGAGGCGGCTACGTATGAAGGAAAAAGAAAACAGAGGCAATTGGTCAAATGGGGGGCGATCGCAGCTTGCGTAGCACTCCTGGCAACAGGCGTGACCGTTGCGGTGTCCACGATCCCCTCGGACTCCCCCACCACTGTATCGCCCTCGGATGAGGCGGGCGGTGTGAATGGAAAGATCAACGTCAGGGATGAGATCCATATAACGGGTGAGGCATATGCGATTTCCGACGAGGAGGGCGCACGCTATCTGGAGAGTGCTCTACAAGGCATCACGAATGATCTGACAGCAAGCGGTGTCTGCGTTTCACATCTCGAAATCAAAAAAACAGGATATTCGCACGTTCGAACGGGAGATGACGGAAATTCAATAGCACTCGATTGGCGCGATTACCTTGCCTATGACGGTGACACGCTCGTGGGGATCGTTCACGTCACAAAGGACGAGACGGGAATGAAGCATTTTCTTTCTTTTGGCGGTGAATGGTTCTCACACTATGCACTTCTGCTGGAAACGTATCGAGCGCAGGAGCTGGTGTACCTTTATATCGGCGACGTAGAAGCGTTTATTACCCCAGACAATCAGGTCATCTCTCCGTCTCAAACCGACGTTTCTTCGACTGTTGAAGCGGATCGGGCGTACTATGAATATTTCAAAACGCAATACAACGTTTACGTCCCGTAAAAAAGAAGTGGAAAGCTTAGCTTTCCACTTCTTTTTAATTTCCAAACTGTACGGGAACCTCGATCAGGTCGTCCATGCGGTCGATCTTGAAAATTGCGGTGTCTCCCAGCGTATAGGAATACAGCGCCTTTTCCAGTGCAGTCAGATCGGCGATGCGAACACCATCCATTTCATAAATAACGTCCCCCGGCTTCAAAAGCCCGTATGCGCAGCTGGCGCTTTCCACGTTCAAAATCAAAACGCCGTCACATTCCACCGCGTATAGCTGATCGCCAAAGCGAAGCTCCTCGCCCGCTGTTGCATTTCTGGCGGTTACTCCAAGCGTCGGGCGTGAAACCGAAACGACGGAATCGGCTTGCTTGTAGCTTCCGTTGATCAGCGCATTCAGGGTCTGCATGGCTTCATTGATCGGGATCGCAAAGCCCAAGCCTTCATATTCGCTCAGCTTTCGCGCAACCACGCCAATGACTTCTCCGCGGTCGTTACACAAAGCCCCTCCCGAATTTCCGGGATTGAGCGCGGCATCGGTTTGCAGCATCTCGACTTCTGCGGTATATCCGCTTTCGATGATGCTGATCTTGCGGTTGGTTGCGGAAATGATCCCTTGCGTGGTAGACCAAGGCGCGTCCTCCCCGCCCGGGTGTCCGACCGCAATCGCCGTGTCCCCCACCCGAACCGTATCGGAATCCCCCGGTGTGACCGCGGGATAATTGTTTCCTTCGACCTTCAAAACGGCAAGATCGTCGGGAGCGGAGCCGCCGACGTAGCGCGCCTTCAGTTCAACTCCGGAATACAGGCGCACCGTAATGGAGTCGCTGTCTGCCACGACGTGATCGTTTGTGGCAACGTACCCGTCAGAGCGGATGAAAAAGCCTGTTCCAAAGCCTGTCCCACTCCCTTTTTTTGCAAGAATGAAAACGGTAGAGGGATTCATCCGTTCGGCAACCTCGCCCGTTGTAAGGGAAACGGGCGTGGCTTGCGGTGTGTCATCGTTTGGCGGGAACCAGATCAAAACGCCCGCAAGCAGCAATATACACGCCAAAAAGACGGCGATCATCGAAAATGCGTACGTGAGCGCGCCACGGCGGCGTTTTTTACTTGCCTGTGCGCAGTCATAGGCAGTTTGCTCGCCGTAATTCCAATGGTACGTATAGCCTTGGTGATCGACAGAAGCGTTCTTCTTCCCTTTTTCGTTTCGTTGCGGATATTCAGACATACACGGAATCCTTTCAGCTCAACAGGTCAAATTTGTAGCCAACGCCCCAAACGGTCTTCAGCACCCATTTATCGGATACGCCCTCCAGCTTCTCGCGCAGACGCTTGACGTGAACGTCAACGGTTCTGGAGTCACCGAGGTAATCAAAGCCCCAGACCTTATCCAACAGCTGGTCACGGGTAAAGACGCGGTTATAATTGGACGCCAGAAAATACAACAGCTCCAATTCCTTGGGAGGAATATCCACAGATTTGCCGCGCAGCTTCAATTCATACTTCTGCAGGCTGATCTCGATGTTCTCGAATTTGATGACCTCATCGTCGCTCTGGTGCGTGTGTGCCTGGCAGCGGCGCAGAACCGCCTTGACGCGCGCGGAAAGCTCCTTGACGTCGAAGGGCTTGACCAGATAATCGTCGGCACCAAGCTCCAGCCCCAGCACCTTATCAAAAACGTCGCTCTTGGCGGAGATCATAATGATCGGCTTGGAGGAAATCTCGCGGATCTCACGGCAGACCTGCCAGCCATCCTTTTTAGGCATCATGATATCCAACAAAACAAGATCGGGAGAAAAGATCTTGAAATAGTTCAAGCCCTCCATTCCGTCGGACGCGACCTTGACGTCGTATCCCTCGTTTTCAAAATACATTTTCAAGAGCTCACTGATATTGGAATCATCATCGATTACAAGAATTTTGGTATCCGCCATGATTATTATTCTCCTTCGTGCTTGTCTGATTCTTCATTTTTCGATTTTATTATAAAAGAATAATGGGAAGAGCGTGTGATGAATGTTTGAATTTTGGAAATCATTCGTTCATTTATTCACTTTTTCCCAGCCGAACAATATTATAACATAAAATTGAACAGATTGCAAATGGTTTTCGAACATTTTTTTGATTTTTTTTGATTTTTTTGCGAAATATGAAGATTTGTTGTATAATATAACATTTGAATGTGAATTCAATTTTAATTATTTGTGATTTTCAAAGTTTTAGAAGCCGTCCTTACATGATTGCAGAAATTGTACATAATTTTTCAACTTTCCGTTGAAAAACGTGCGAGAATATGGTATAATAGGAAGAGAACGATTAAAAAGCGAGCGCAACGCTCGCTTTCGGAATAAAGGAGATTGTAACTGTATGAAACTTGGTATCGTTGGACTTCCGAACGTTGGAAAAAGCACCTTATTCAATGCCCTGACCAATGCGGGTGCGGAATCTGCAAACTATCCGTTCTGCACCATTGAGCCTAACGTAGGCGTTGTAACCGTTCCGGACAAGCGTTTGGATTTTTTGGCAGATATCCATCACCCCAACAAGTACACCCCCGCGGTGATCGAGTTTGTTGACATTGCAGGTCTTGTCAAGGGCGCATCCAAGGGCGAGGGTCTTGGAAACCAGTTCTTGGCAAACATTCGTGAGGTGGATGCGATTCTGCACGTTGTGCGTTGCTTCGAGGATGACAACATCATTCACGTTGACGGAAAGATCAATCCGATGCGCGATCTGGAGACCATCAATCTCGAGCTGATCTTTGCCGACATGGAGGTGCTGGAGCGCCGCATGGATCGCACGAGAAAGGCAATGAAGGCAGACAAGAAGTACGGCGCAGAGCTGGCAGTGTTTGAAAAGCTGATGGCGGCACTTGCAGACGGCAAATGCGCACGTACGGTAGAATTGAGCGACGATGAAGAGGCATGTCTGTACGATACTCCCCTGCTCACTCGCAAGCCCGTTATCTACGTTGCAAACGTCAGCGAGGACTATGCGGCAAGCGAGCCCAATACTGAGGCGTATCTGGCGCTGAAGGCATACGCCGACAGTGAGCATTCCGAGATCATTCCGATCTGCTGCCAGATCGAATCCGAGATCGCACAGCTGGATGCAGAGGAAAAAACGATGTTTTTGGCTGATCTTGGCATTGAGGAAAGCGGCTTGGATCGCTTGATTAAGGCAAGCTACTCCCTTCTGGGGTTGATTAGCTTCCTGACCGCAGGCCCCGACGAGTGCCGCGCGTGGACCATCCGCAAGGGCACGAAAGCCCCCAAGGCAGCGGGAAAGATCCACTCCGATATCGAGCGCGGATTCATTCGCGCGGAGGTTTTGGCATTTGACGATCTGGTCAAGTACGGCTCGATGAATGCCGCCAAGGAAGCGGGGGTGCTTCGCAGCGAAGGCAAGGAGTACATCATGCAGGATGGAGATATTGTCTTCTTCCGTTTCAACGTATAAAAAGCGCGGGGAGAACCGATCGGTTCTCCCCGTTTTGCGTTATAAACAGCTATAGATGACGTTGCGCAAACGCGGTTGATAATAGGTTTCCTGTGGGTTGAGCATATGGTGCGCATAGAAAACGCCCAGGTGAAGCTCGGGGTCAACGATGATCGTAGCACCTGCAGCACCGCCCCAGCCAAATTCCGCAACAGGGCCGCAAAAGCCGCTCTTTGCACGGTCAACCACGGTGCGAACGCCAAGTCCGTAGCCGTAGCCGCGCAGTTGCTCCCACGTAAACGTCCTACTTTGTTCCTCACTTAACTGATTGGTGCGCAACAGTTCGATCGTTCCGTTGCCCAAAATCCGCTCGCCCGTGGCACCCAAGCCACCGTTGGAAAGCGCATTTGCAAATTTCGCGTAATCCTCGATCGAGGTCGTAACTCCCGCGCCACCGCTGTCGTATTCCTCGCCAAAAACGTAATACAGGGGCTTTTTGCCAACATTCACGATCACACCGTCGGTGCTCTTGATTTGCCCCGATTGCAGCTTGACCGCATCATTGTCGCCCGCCTGCTCGAATCGGTATTGCTCGCAAACGCGATCCAAGACCGTGTCGCTGTGGTAGCAGGAGGTTTTCATGTCCAAGGGATCAAAGACGTGGGCTTTTACGTAATCGCGGAATTTCTGCCCTGAAATCGCCTCTACGGCAGCCGCCAGCACGTCGTGGCAAAGACTGTAGTTCCATTTCTCTCCCGGATGGAAGTGCAACGGATCCTTCGCCAGCTCCTTGACCACCTCAAGGGTTTGCATCTTTCCTTGCGTACGTGCCTCGGCGCGCGCTCTCCAAGGCGCGTTCGTGTTGTAATCAAAGCCCGCGGTCATGGTAAACAAATGTCGCATGGTAATGGGAGACTTCGCCTTGACGATCTCACCGTTCTCGGTTTGAACGGTCATATCCCGAAATTCGGGAATGTATTCGTAGAGCGGATCATCCAAAAGGAACAGTCCCTTTTCGTAAAGCTGCAATGCCGCCGTTACCGTACAGGGCTTGGAGCAGGAATAAATGTTGAAAAGCTCCCCGCCCGCCATCGGTCTTTTTTCCTCCAGCGAAGCGTACCCCGATTGATACGAGAACACACACTTGTTATCTTGATATACGACCACCGAATTTCCCGGCATGCGCCATGCGGTCAGGTGATCCATAAAACGCTTCAAATTGGTAAAATCCATACGTCCTCCGTCAAAGCCTTACAAGCACTGCAAGCTCGGAAAGCTCCTTGATATAATAGTCGGCATCTTCAGGCGAGAATAGCCCCTCCTCGTCCCACAGGCACCCCCGTATTCCCGCATTTCTTCCCGCTTGCGTGTCAATCGGACGGTCACCGATCATGATACAGGTATCGGGATCAAGCGCAAACTTGGAAAGCAAAAAGCGCAACGCATCAGGTGCGGGCTTGAGCGGAAAGCCGTAGGAGGCATCCAGAATAAAGGTAAAGCAATCCAGGAGTCCCATATTCGCCAGCATATCCTTGACGACGGGGCCTGTATGAGTATAAAGATAATTTTTCTTGCCTGCGGCAACGGCGTCCCGCAACAGCGTTTCTGCCGCAGGATATGCTAAAAAATCCATGCGGTGTGCTTCTTGCAAGGCGTGAAATTCGTCCATAAAGGTTGGATAATCGATGATATCCTCACATTGCAGCGCGCAATATGCATCCCAACCCGTATGCTTCAGTGCACGGTAGAGTGTTTGGTGATCGCATGGGAGACTGATATGGTGCCGCTCGGCGATTTCCAACCAAAAGCGAAGGAACAGCGAATAGGAATTCGCAATGGTTCCGTCAAAATCATAGATCAGATGCTCAATCCTCATGGCGGTCATCTTTCTTTTGCTTCGGTGCGCGATCCGATTCGGGATACTCCTGACGGTTAAAGAAGGAGGTAAACTTCACGTCCTTCAAGCCGAACACGTATGCCAAACCGCTGACAAGCACTGCGGGCAGTGGGATCAGGAAATAGAAGAACCAGTAATTATTGAGCATAACGCCACCGACGGTATTCATCAGAATTCCCGTGTACATCCCCTCCAACAGACCTGCGCAGAACTGACAGATTGCGCCAAAGGTAGAGAGTGCGGAGACGCCGAGACGAACAAGCATGATGCCGATTGCAAAAATAAAGTTGATGGAATTGGCACAAAGCGAGATCAGTACGCCCTTCCATGGCTGATATTTTTTCTTGCCGACGTCAACCGAGATCTTATCCTTATAACCGATGTCCCACGCGGTAATATAGATCAGAAATAGGTAAAACAAGATCGAAAAAACGCTTGTGACGTTTCGCAATCCAACGCTTCCCATCTTGCCTGCCGTCAAGACGAGCGAAAAGCCGAAAATGGCAATGGCGATCTGGTTCAAAAGCATTTTGACCATATCATAGGAATGATCCGCAAAAAATCGTTTCATAATGACACCTCACGATACATTTGAGTCTATTATAGCGAATCTTTCCCAAAAAAGCAACCGTACCCCTCAAAAATTTACAATTTATCAACTAAAATATTAAGATATGCAGTATAATAAAAGTATCATGAAAAGGAGGCTTGCGATGGGACACATTATTTCTAAAGATGAATTTTCTTCCCTGATCCAGGAATTTGCGTCCTACAAGCGCTCCATTCAGGGCTGCTCGATGAAAACCGTGGATGAATACCTGTTGGATCTGCGCACCTTCTTTCGCTATTTGGTCGCGCGCGAAAAAGGGATCCCCTATGATTCCAAGGAGTTTACGCAGATCGACATCCGATCGGTCGGGCTCAAGGAGCTGGAAAAGATCCACACCGAGGATCTTTACGATTATCTGGCTTACATCACGGATGACCGCGAAAACAAGTGGTGTGCGCGCGCGCGCAAGCTCTCAGCCATTCGCGCACTGTACAAATATCTGGTCAACAAGCGGCATTATCTGGAGTACAACCCAACGGTTGATATTGATTCTCCCAAGGCACAAAAAACGCTTCCCAAAGTTCTCTCGCTCAGTGAAGCCACGCGACTTTTGGAAACGGTTGAGGCAGACAAGGATTCCAAATATCGCCTCCGAGATTACGCGATCCTGACGCTTTTTCTCAACTGCGGTATGCGTTTGTCTGAGCTTGTAGGAATCAACATCAATGACATTGATTCCGAAATGACCTCCTTGCGCGTGACGGGTAAAGGAAGCAAGGAGCGCGTGATCTATCTCAACGACGCGTGTCAGTACGCGCTGACCGAGTATCTGATCCAACGATTGAGCCATAAACACACAAAAACCACCGAAAAAGCACTGTTTTTGAGCCGTCTGGAGCAACGGATCAGTGTCAAAACCGTACAAGCCATGGTTTACAAATACCTGCGCCTTGCGGGCTTGGAATCCAAACATTATTCGGTACACAAGCTACGGCACACTGCCGCGACCCTGATGTATCAAACGGGAAAGGTTGACGTTCGCGTGCTCAAGGAGATCCTCGGACACGAACAGCTCAACACCACGCAGATTTACACACACGTTTCCAATGCCGAAATGGAACGCGCCATGACGCAAAATCCGCTGGCACAGCGAAAGCGGCAAAAATAAACAAAAAGAAGATTGCCAAAAGGCAATCTTCTTTTTGTTATCGAAACAGATTCAGGATCAAAAAAACGATCAGAAATGCCACGCTGATAATTCCCATAACCGCCAACATGGGAAAGAACATCATCTTCACGCTGGCAAAATAATCGGACAGGATCATTCTCCACCGCGGCTTCGGCTTTTCCCCCGAGGCTTGGAGACTCCCATCGGGAGTCTCCTTTTTCGGCTTCCCAAACGCGGACATATCGACGACGGTACTGCCGTCATCCACGTAAATGATCTTTTCCTTTTGTTTTTTTGCCTTTTTTTCCTTGTTATTCCGCATTGTACTCCTCATCAGCCAGCATGTGGCAAGCTGCGAAATGTCCCGGTGTATATTCCCTGTATTCGGGCGTAAAGTGGCGACACTTCTCTGTTGCATTCGGACATCTGGTATGGAAACGGCATCCCTTCGGCGGATTTGCAGGAGAAGGAATATCGCCGCTGAGCACGATTCGGTTCATCTTTACGTCGGGGTTCGGATTCGGGATTGCCGAAAACAGCGCCTTCGTGTAAGGATGGAGCGGATTATCAAAGATATCCTTCTTTTCTCCGTATTCAACCATCGAGCCCAGATACATCACGCCGATCTTATCCGAAATGAATTTGACGACCGACAGATCGTGAGAAATGAACAGGTAGGTCAGATTCATGGATTTTTGCAGATCCTTGAGCAGATTGATGATCTGTGCCTGAATGGAAACGTCCAGTGCGGATACGGGCTCGTCGCAGATGACGAGCTGCGGATTGACCGACAGTGCTCTCGCGATGCAGATTCTCTGTCTCTGTCCCCCCGAGAACTCATGCGGATACCGTTCATAATAGTAATCCCGCAAGCCGCACTTGTCCATCAGCTCCAGTACGTAGTCCTTGACCTGATCCTTCGGAACGATGCCGTGAACGCGGACAGGCTCGGAAAGGATCTCTCCGACCGTGCTTCTGGGCGGCAAGGAGGAATACGGATCCTGGAAAATGATCTGCATTTTGGTACGGATTCCGCGCATCTGCGCAGACTTATACGCCGTGATATCCTTACCGTCGAAGATCACCTGTCCGGTGGTGGGCTCGTAGAGCTTCAGGATGGTACGCCCCATCGTGGTCTTCCCGCATCCCGATTCTCCTACGATACCAAGCGTTTCGCCCGGTTTGAGCTTAAAGGAGACGTCATCCACGGCAATCAGGCTATGGGTGACCTTTCCCATCATGGTCTTCTTCAGCGGGAAGTGCTTGGACAAATGCCGCACCTCTAAAAGTGCATCGGGATCATACGGAAGCGCACGATCGGCTTCCATGCGTGCCATGCGTACCATGCGCTCCTCGGAGGCGATCGCTTCGTCGTCATAATCGAAGCGCTCCATATTCGCCTTGAGCTGCGCTTCAGCGCTCAGCTTACGCGTTTCTTGATCCGTTCCGCCAGTCTCCTCGGACGCAGCGTCCTCCGCATCGGAAGGTGCAGTCTCCTCTTCGAGCTCCTCATATACAACGTGTCTCTTGGGTTCTTCCTTTGCAAAGGAGACCAGATACGTGATATAAAAGGCAAGATAGACCGTTACAGCCACGAAGAGAACCAATACGATTCCCAAGATCACCTGCAAAGCCCCCGACGAAAGAACGCCGACAAGCCCGAGGATCAAGGATGCGAGGAAAACGACGAGCAGGAGACTTCCGAGAACGATCAGCGTTTTGGTCAGGAGAGCGATCCATGCTTTCGTGCCGATTTTTTTCGTTGTACTCATCACTTCTCTCCTCCCTTTCCATCTGTGACCGTCGCATCATCATACAGGTGGCACGCCACGTAGTGCGTGGGGCTGACCTGTATCATTCCGGGATAGTCGCCCGAGCATTTTTCCATGCAATTCTGGCATCTTTCCTTGAAATAGCAATGGTTTGGCATATTGACGGGGTTCGGTACGTTTCCGGGGATGTTGAACAAGGTATCCTCGTTCGTATCCATGGTCGGCTTGGATTTTTGCAAGCCGATCGTGTACGGGTGCATCGGATTGTGGAAGATTTCGGAGACCGTTCCCTGCTCGATGATCCGTCCCGCATACATGACCACAACGTAGTCCGCCATTTCCGCGATGATACCGAGATCGTGTGTGATAAGAAGAACGGAACCGTTGATCTTATTTTTCAGATCTCGCAGAAGATCCAGAATCTGCGCCTGAATGGTAACGTCCAGTGCGGTGGTAGGCTCATCCGCAATGATCAGACGCGGGTTGCACGCCAGCGCCATCGAGATCATTACACGCTGTCTCATACCGCCCGAGAGCTCGTGCGGATAGGAGTTATACACACGCTCGGGAGCGGCAATACCGACCAGCGCCAGCATTTTGAGCGATTTTAATCTCGCCATCTCGTGCGTAGCCCCCGGCACGTGGATCAGAGTGACCTCATCCAGCTGACTGCCGATGGTCATAACGGGATTGAGCGAGGTCATAGGCTCCTGGAAGATCATGGAGATCTGCTTTCCGCGCAGGCGGTGGATCTCGTTGATCGGCATGTTTGCGATATCCAAAACCGTCTCCACGGTTTTGAACAGCCCCACGCCGCCCTCGGTCTTCATCGGATTCCCGTTGGCGTCCAGAAGCGGAATGGGATTTCCCTTTTCGTCGCGGACGTATTCCTTGGACTTAAAGCGGATCTGTCCCGAATAGATCTGCCCCTGCGGTCCCTGCACCAAGCGCATCACAGACATGCTGGTTACGCTCTTGCCGCATCCCGACTCGCCGACGACACCGACGGTAGAGTTGATCGGAACGTTGAAGGAGACACCGTTTACCGCCTTGACTACGCCTTGGTCGGTAAAGAAGTAGGTGTGCAGATCCTCAATTTCAAGGATGTTATCGTCATCCTTCATTCGGGTAATATACTCGCTCGGATCCGCTTTGCGGTACTTTCTCTTCTCCAGTGCGCGCATCACCTTGGCATTTTCCTTGGCGATAGCACGGATCTCCTTACCAGAAAGATAATTGGTATTCTTTTTCTTCGTCGTACTCATAATTACCTCCTCATCTTGGGATCCAGTGCGTCACGCAAACCGTCTCCCACAAAGTTGAAGCCGAGTACGGCAATGATAATGCAAATACCCGGAGGGCCCCAAACATTGAAGTAATTCTCCAGAATATTGGTATCCTCCGAAATGACCTGGATCATCGTACCCCAAGCAGCATGTGCCTCGGGCGCACCAAGTCCCAAATAAGAGAGCGACGCCTCATACAGGATCATGCTACCCAGACTCAGGGTCATATTGACGATCAGCTGCGGCATGACGTTCGGCACAAGATGCTTAAAGATCTTACGTGCGGTGGAATATCCCATTGCCTCAGCGGCAACCATATACTCCTGCTCACGCAAGGAAAGGATCTGACCGCGCACCAAGCGAGCGGTTCCAGACCAGGAGATCAGTGCAAGGAAGCCCATCAACCAATAGATACGGAATTCCAAATCAAACATGGAGGCGCCCCACCATTGCTGACCTCCCCAAGCATCGATCAGCATGCCCATAATCAAGAGCAACGGCAAGCCTGGCAGGCACATTAGAATATCACAAACTCTCATGATGATGTTATCGATGGCACCGCCGGCATAGCCTGCGATCGCGCCGAAGATCACACCGAGAATGGTAATCACGAACACTGCAATAAAGCTGACCGTCAAGGAAATGCGGCCGCCGTTCATCAAGCGTGCAAGAACGTCTCTTCCCAATTTATCGGTTCCGAGAGGATGATCCTCGCTGGGAGAAGCCAGCTGATTCAGATCCTTTTCAACCTCATTGACCTGATAATAGGTAACGGTCTCTCCCGTTTCCGGATCGGTATAGGTGATCGGGCTGGCCTCGTATTCGATCTTTTTGGTTTTGTCGTCCATTTCATCGGGGGCCCATTTGGTATACACCAAAGGACCGATCCAGCAAAACAGGAACAACCCAACGACCATGATAAGCCCTACAATACTCAGCTTGGAGCGGAAAAAGCGGCGCAGAACCATCTGCGTGGGAGACATCAGTCGCACGGTTCTCTCGTGCGGAACGTCTTCCTCGGACACTTCCTCTGCCGAAGAAACCTGAGGTTCCTCCTCCATCGGCGCTTTATCGACGTAGAAACGACGGTACAGAGCCAGATCGATTCCCACAACACAGACGAGCGCCAGTGCGGTAACCATGATGGAGATCATTGCCGCCAGAGGCAACACGTTGCAGAAATACAGAACACAGGAAAGGACAATTGCCAGCAAGAGCACGCCTGCGGAGATCGCGAGCGTTTTGATCAAGCGGGAGCGCCACGTGTTCCAATCAATTCGTTTGAATCTAATACGCTTCATAGTCTCCCCCCTTACTTCAATTTGACTCTGGGGTCAACCACTGCGTACATCAGGTCGGACAGCAAAACGCCGACGACGCTGAGCAATGCCAGAAACATGTTATATCCCATAATAAAAGGAATATCACCGCTCATCATGGATTTCAGCGCTACGTTACCGATACCCGGAAGGTTAAAGACCTGCTCGGTGATCATCGCGCCCGAGAAAAGTGAGGGCAAAAGTCCCGCCAAGCTCGTAACCAACGGAATCATGGTGTTACGGAACGCGTGCTTGTAAATGACCACTCTTTCCTTCGCACCCTTTGCACGCGCAGTTCGAATGTAGTCTGAATTGAGCACCTCAAGCATGTTGGTACGGGTCATTCTCATACGCGCACCGATGCTCAGGATCACCACCGTCAGAATCGGTACGAACAAGTGCCAGATATAGTCGACGACCATTTCTCCAAAGGAGGGATTGACCATCTGCGTATTGCTCAGACCCAGCGGCGGGAACCATCCGAGCTTATTCGCGAACACGTCTCTGAGCACCTGCCCGAAGAAGAAGGACGGCAAAGAGATACCGATCATAACAAGGATCGTGACGACGTAGTCGCGAACCGAGTACTGATGCCGTGCCGCTGTGATCCCCAGCGGAATGGCGATCATGAACTCGAACACAGTTGCGATCAAAGCAATCCAGAAGGATACGCCCATATGGTTGGTGATAACGTCTACGACGGGCTGGTTGTTGGTAAAGGAATTACCGAAATCCAGTGTGCAAACCGATTTCAGCCAGCTGAAATAGCCGCGGACGTTGACCTCTGTTTTTTCCCAGAAGGTCGCATTTTCAGGATAGGGCTCCAAGCCATAGCTTTCGTACATGGCTGCCTCTGTGGCTTCGTCTACCGTCGCCCCACCCTGGTTGATCGAATTGATCTTCGCCTGAATAAAGTCGGTCGGCATCGATCGAACCAGGATGTACAGGATCAGGGAAACGCCCAAGAGGATCAGGATACACCATCCCAGTCGTTTCAAAATATACTTTAACATAATTTACTCCAAGCGTTCAGAGACTCACTTTGCAAACTCAATTTCCCAGATGTGATCCAAGGGAGAGGTGTAAGGATTCAACTCGCTCTCGCTCGGCAAGGAATTGGAATCGATTACCGTGGAATCATACGCATACAGAACGTCACGCTGGTAAACGGGCAGCTCGATCGCCAGATCCAGAACGTATCCCATTGCTTCCTTGTAAAGAGCCTTACGCTCGTCTCTGTCCTCGGTTTCACGAGCTTCATCAATCACCTCACTGAGCTGATTGATGATTTCGTTCTCATAGGTGTAGTTGCTGTTACCGACGATGGTCTTATATCCCCACGCAATCACGCTGGTTGCAGTGGAGTTCTTGTGGTATACCTGATACATATCGGGGTCTACCGTACTACCCCATGCGGCTGCCCAAACTTCAAGAGAGCCCGTGCTGAGCTTGGTCAGTGCCTGAATATCGGGAGCGACCGTGATATCCCATCCGCACTCGTTGAGCAGCTGTGCTGCCTTCTGGAAGACGGCGTATGCGGGATGCTCGGTCATATTTGCGCCTGCGATGGTAAACTTGATCTTGAGCTTGGAGGAGCCTGCGGAAACACCTGCGTCTGCCATGTACTTTTTGATCGCGGTCTTCGCAGTCTCGTCATCAAAGCGGAGCGCGGGATAGGTATGTCCGTTCATGTTATCCAAATTGCCCTCGGGAGTAGTCGGATATGCCCAGCTAACCGTAGACATCGGCCAATAGATGTTTTCTGCCGTTCCGACGCTGTAGTAGTTCAGTGCAAGGCTGATATTCATTGCAGACATGATCGCACGACGGAGATTGACGTTATCGATCTTGCCTGCGTTGATCCCGATGTAACCGTATCCAAGCTGATCGGTAGAGATCTTCTTGATCCCCTCTCCGGACAGGCTGTTGATCTTATTGATGTTGTTCTGTGTGAACTGAGGGGTTACGAAGTGAACGGAGCCGTTTTCCAGTGCGCTGAGCGCATTTGCGGAGCTGACCACCTGATAACGCAGACGCTCGATCTTGGCTTTGCCCATCAGGAAGTAGGGGTTCGCCTTGAAGTAAACGATGTTATTCTTATAGAAGTCGGTTCCCTTCGGGTTGGACTCGTCGTTGACGTTGGTTGCCATGTAAGGACCTGCGCCCATCGGAACCATGTTGTTTGCCTGTACGACGTTCTTCATGAAGTCGAAGGAACCGTACTCGACGCCGAACTGATTGTTTTCGATATCCACGGAATAGCCCTTACCGTAGTAGTGCTGCGGTGCTACCGCAAACGAGAAGTTCCAGATTGCCTTGGGGTCAACACCGTTGATGGTGATCTGCAGAACGTCGTACTCATCTGCGTTCTTGACCGTACCGTCAGCGTTGTGCTCCTGTGCGATCTGATAGGTGGTACCGTTGACCTCGATCTCGGTCTCGGAGGTGTTGTGTCCGAGGGACTGGATACCCTCGATGGTGGGAATCAGCAGACCGCCGCTCTCGCTACGGTTGTTCTCCAGGCAGATCTGCTTTGCGGTTGCAACGTACTCGTTGAAAATGGTGGAAGCGCAAGCCGCATACTTCAGCACGAGGTCAAAGTTTGCCTCAACCATGCTGTTGAAAACGTACTCGATCGCTGCTTCCTTAGTGGTAATCGCGGTGTTGTACTGCTGAACTGCGTTCTTGATTCTGGAGGTATCGTCCTTACCGTTGACCTTTTCGTACTCGATATCAATGAAGCCCTCGAGCATCATGAAGGCAACGATCGGATCGGTAAAGTCAAGGTCAGCGTAGGTGCTGTAGGGTGCTTCGGTATAGTTGCTTGCAGCGCCCTCGAAGTCAAGTGCGAGCTCCTCGCGGTACTTCTCAAGCACGTACTCATAGTCCTTGAGCAGCTGTGCCTGGGTCACGGTTTCGGGATTCTTGGAAACCGCCTGCTGATATCCGGGAGAAACGATCGTGCTCTCGATCATCATCTTCATCGTATCGTAATCAGCCGAAAGCGACGGGTTGTTTTTGATAGAAAGATATACGTTCAAGAGCTCGTTGCGGCGGTCGTTTGCCATACTGGTAGCAGTTGCGACCAATTGCTCGTCGTTACCCGATTCCGCACCCGCAGTCTGCGTTCTGTACGCCTGCAGACCTACGATATCGGTAGAATACATGGTGGAGGATCCTGTGTAAACGGGATCAAGGTAAACGTACATATTGAACAGAACGTCGTTCATCGTCAGGGGCTTACCGTCGGAGAACTTGATACCGTTCTTCAAAACGAAGGTATAGATGGTCGTATCGCCGTCAGGGCCTTCCCAGCTCTCGTAATCCTTTACGACAACAGCCTCGTCGTCGCCAAACGCAACGACCACTTCACCGTCCTCGTCGGTTCCCGTGGTGATCATTGCGATCTGCGTCATTGCGATGATGGTCGCATCGTTTGCGGTGGTTGAGAAGAAGGGATTGAACAAGCCGTCCAACTCCTCGGTCATGACAACCAGCGCCTCGGGGGTATTACCTGAGGGCTTATCCGTGCTACCGCTCGGTGTCGTGGTATCATTATCAGGGGTTGCCGAGGGATCATCCCCTCCGCCGTTGCTCGTATCATCCGTACCGCCACCGTTGTCGGCAGTCGTCTCTTTGTCGTCCTTTCGATCGCCGGAATCACATCCCCACAGCGTGAGCATGCTACTCAGGCACATGAGCAGACACAGAATGAGAGAAATTACACTCTTTACTGTTTTCTTCATCATACTTTTCCTCCAAATTTATTGTTTCGACACATGCAGCATTCCGGTCTCGGAATCCAGATAAATTGCCGCACCGCTGCATTTGTCGGCATCAAAGCCGAGATTCACCGTCTCAACCCCTTCTCCGCTTCCTACGGCAAACAAAATACCGTAGTAGCCGAGACCGTTCAGGTTATTGATGTTATAGTCGTTCAAGAAATGAATCGTTCCGTTTTCAATTTTGACGTTTTCGAGCGTCGCCCCCAGGTTCTTACCTGCCAACAAGCCAAAATAGGTGTTACCCGAATATTTCTGATCCGTATGGATCTTCAATTCTACGTTCTTAAAGCAAATATTCTGAATGGTCGCTTCGCTTCCCAATTGACCGAACAGTCCCCAAGCAGATGCGTTCTGGGGTTGCTTGATATTGACCGAAACGCCCGAAAGCGTATAGGTCTGTCCCTCAAAGCCCACGATCGCACCCGTGAACTCATCGGACGAAACATTTTCTTTGTTCCAGTTCTTGTTAGAGAAGGAAATGTCGTCGCAGATATAGAAATGGGCATCGGGATGGAATTCCTTGGAGAACTGAGAATAGGTGTAGATCTTGTACCATTCTCCCTCCTTCCATGTGCTGTAAACCCGAATGGATTCTGCCTTTGCCATACCTGTTTCCGGATCAACGTAATCCAGAATGTTTACGTTGGTCTCGATTTTTTGTGAAAGCTCTGCGTCGTAATACGCCGCCTCGAAGGTCATCCCCTCGCGGGTTGGGAAATTGACGTGCTTCATCTTGCCCGTGCAATCGTTCTTGAGCTTTCCGTCGGAATCAAATGAAATATCCCAGTCGGGCATCAGAAGGTCGGTTGTCGAAACCGTTTCCAGGAAGGTCGGCTCGCTTCCCGACAAGATCGTTCCGTCGTCATCGATATCCACGTAGTAAATATCGTAATCAAAGTACGGAATCCAAGCCGCGTACAAGACCAATGCCGCTTCATCGGGATCATAATTCTTTTTGGGATCTACCTTGAACACATCGGTTTCAAAATCCCATCTGCCGGAGAAGCGATAGAGCGGATTTCCGTTTTTGTCGGTTCCGACCTCCTCGCGCTCACGGTACCAACCTGCGAGGAAATAACCGTCTCTGGTCGGCTTCAAAAGCCCCGTGCTGCCCCGCTTGCTTTCGTCATTGGGATCGGGGATCTTGAAATCCCCGTTATCCTCATTGTACATTTCAATTACGGTAACACCTCCTCTGCCCTTCAGCCAACCGCCATTCGGATCAAATTCGATCCGAATCGAATAGTCGTCACCGTCCTCGTTGTTACTCGCTTTATCGATCGCGATCTTCACCTCGGACGCCGAGCAGGAAGAGAGTCCGATCACCGCTCCCAACACCAAAAGTGTTGAGAGCAGCAAAAAGATTATTCTTCTCATTTCTTCTTATCCTCCGCAGTCTTCTCTTTGGAGCAGATGATCATCAAGACACCAACCGTGATACCCGCACTTCCCAGAACGGAAGCCAGGATGATCACAACGTATACCCATGCAGCAGGCTTGCTTGCGGGCGTTTCGGTGGTAGGAGCAGGATCCTTCGGCTGATCGTCGGTCGTGCCGTTGTCATCTCCGTCATCTGCGCCATCGTCTCCGCCTGGCGTATCGTCTCCACCAGGAGTATCGTCTCCGCCTGGGGTATCCCCTTCACCGGGCGTATCGTCGCCGGGGGTATCGCCCTCACCCGGCGTATCGTCTCCACCGGGTTGCTCGGGCGTTGTGCCGCCACCTGCAAGATACTTCAAGTCCTCGATCATATGCTCTGCATTCTCCAGCGTTGTAAGAGAGGCTACCAATGCACGCTGTTCGGTCGTTGCGATGCGATCGTATGCCTGACGTGCCGCGATAACCAATGCCTCGTCACTCAAGGTAATGGACACAGGCAAGCGGTTGATCGCCGCAATTGCCGCCAGCGTTACGTCATCAGCCGCAGACGCACCGTCGAGCACGACGTTGAAATACTGCGCAAAGATAAACGAATCGTAATTCTGTCCGTTCACGGGACGCACCATCATGATGGGAGCATCAACGTGACCGATATAATCCACAAAGTTTGCACCATAGTAGATATTGGTAGGCATATCGGAAACATTCCACATGAAGTACGGAACGATCTCCAGTCCGGGATAGGTCACGTCGCCGCCTACCATCGCAAAGGAATAATCTCCCGTTGCAGGCAGGTTCATGCCCGTCATGTAATACGCGGGATCGTACTCCTCCTCAAGAATCGGAGCCGCGTAGCTGCTGAAGCTGACCATTGCCAAGGAATCACAGCCGTAGAACGCTTTGTGTCCGATGGATGCCAGCGTATAAGGCAGAACCACGTTTTTGACAGCTGCGCCCGCAAATGCCATAGACGAAATTCTGACCGTTTCGGGAGCGACGTTGACCGTGTCGGCATCCCCCGCAAACGCGATCATTTCCAGTCCGTTCGGAACGACACGGTAAAGTGAGCCGTCAATGACGCGCACCGTATCGGTTACGGTAAAGGTAGAAAGAATGTTCGTGTACACACGGTCGTTAATGGTTTCACTGACCGTAGTGGTAAATGCATCCAGTCTGCAATTTGCAAACGGATTATCGCCGATATCCGCAAGGGCGGAACCGATCGTTACGTCGAAATCGGTCACCTCGTTCTTCAAGAACGCAAACGCACCGATGGATACAGCCGACGTCAGATCCGCAGAGGTCAATGCGGTATTCGCGAACGCATAGTCGCCAATGTTCGTGACGTTCTGCATGTTTTCCGCGATTGCCAGCACTGAGCAGTAGGCGAACGCCCCCTCGTCCAGCACGATCTCGTCTCCGCTACCGAAGGTCACCTTCACCAGTGCCTCGTTGGTAACGAATGCGTACTTGCCGACGTAATCGGCCCCCGACAAATCGACCTCTGTCAAGGCGGTTTCGCAGAACGCATTTTCCTCAATGCGAGCCACCTTGGAAAGATCAATATTGACCAATGCCTCGCAAGTATTGAATGCGCGCGCGGGAATGACCTGCAAGCTCTCCCCAAGCGTTACGCTCTCGAGATCCTTACAGTACGCAAACGCATCCTCTCCCATCGTCGTCAGTGCAGACAGATCGATCTGCTTCAGCACGGGCGCGAAGAAGCGGTAAACGTAGTAGCCCTCGGCATCCAAAGCGGGGGTCGTATAGCTGCTATCCGCGAAATCGTACAGAACGTCGCCCGAGAAGGCGCTTCTGCCGATGGAAACGACCTTGGAAAGATCGATGTCACTGAGCAGGCACGCGTTATAGAACGCTTCGTCACCGATCACGGCTCCCTCCCCCAATGTGACCTCGCGCAATTCCGCCGCGCCGTAGAACGCACCGTTGCCAAGCACCACGCGATCACCGATCTCCAGATAATGGAGCTCGGAGGTATAAACGTAATAGTAGATTCTGGTTCCGTCAGCCAGCTCGTAGAAAGGAGGCGGCTGAGTTGCGGAGCCTGCAAAGAAGTTGGTCTCGCGATCCAGACGGAACGCATCGTTTCCGATCGTAACGTCATCGCCGATGACAACGCGATTCAAGTATTTGCATTCCCTGAACGCACCGTCTCCAACGGTCATACCGTCGGGAATCACGACCTCCTCTACCTTGCTCATTGCAAAGGCATACTTGCCAATGTAAGTCAACGCGTCAAGGGACGGAAGAGCGGTGATCGCCGTACCGTAGAAGGCGTAATCGCCGATCTGCGTCAACGCGCCAAGCGTCACACTGCTCAGATTTGCACAATCCGCAAACGCATAATTTTCCAGAACGGTTACGGAAGGCAGATTGACAGAGGTAATGCGGCTGTTACCCGAGAACGCGCCGTATGCAACGGTCGTAAGGCTTGCCGAATCAATGGAGAATGCACCGCTGACGGCGGGAGCCACCAGAAGCAGCTTCGTTCCGTCCGCGCTCAAAATGTACGGTTGCTCGCTTTGTGCCTGCAGAACCGTATTCCCTTCCGCAACGGTAAAGCCTTCGATGACCGTATCACGGAAGGCAAACTCGCCGATTACGGCAACGTCCTTGCCCAGCGTAATGCGCTCCAGACTTTCACATCCGTCAAAC
Source organism: Clostridia bacterium (assembly GCA_017453335.1). The sequence continues at coordinate 23,615 of JAFTKI010000003.1, read as the reverse complement.
GCACCCGTCGGAATAACGGCAGCGTTTACGGAAATGGATTTCAGGTTCTCGCACTCAGCAAACACGTACTGACCGAGCTTGAGCTTATCCGCGCGGATCTCAATTTCGCGCAGAGAGGTGTTTCCTGCAAACGCATATGCGCCGATGGACTGCGTTGCATCGGAAAGGATCAGCTCTGTAATGTTACTGTTCCCTGCAAACGCTTCGTCCGCGATCGCAACGGCGCGACCGAACGTGATCTCGCCGCCAAGCGCCGTTCCTGTAAACGCCGCGCGGTTGATGAACTTGGCGTTGATCAGTCCTTCGACAATATTGCCGTTTTCATCGCGTGTCGAAATATTGGTAAGAGCGCTACAGCCATAGAACGCACCGTAATCGATACGCTCGAGCGTAGACGGCAGAACGACGCGTGTCAGAGCGGTCAGGTTTGCAAAGGCGTACGGGCCGATGGTCTTGACCCCCTCGGGAATGATCACTTCCTTGATCGTATCGTCGCCGATGAACCAGATCTTGGTATTTTCGGGATTCTCATCGTTGATGATATCATCGGGACCCTTGTCGATATAGTCAAAGTTCGAGAATGCGAACTGTCCGATCTCGGTGATTGCAAGCTCGGGCTCGTATACCGTGGTACCGTCCTCCAGCTTTCTTTCAACGTACGGGAAGTTTACAACGCCGTTGTTTCCGTCACCTGCGCCGAAGTAATGCGTCAAGGACGATCCCGTGGTGATAAAGGGATCCTTGATCTCAATACTGATGTTCTTGGAATAGAAGGTTTGCTTCCCGTTCATCATCACACGCACCGACACCGATGCATAGCCCTCACTGACGGCAGTGATCTTACCGTTTTCGTCCACTTTAACGATGTTCTCGTTACTGGAAGCAAAAACGATGTCGGTGATATCCGGGAAATAAGGATCAAACATGTAGCGAAGCGTTACCGACTCCGACGGGAACATAGACAAGGAATAGTAATCCGAGCCGAATTTGATCTCGTCACCCGTCACACCGAGCTCACGCTCATCGCTGGAGAGATAGTAGAATGCCTTATCCGTGCGGTATCCGGTCAAACGGAATTCATCCACCACGGGCTTATCGATCACGCGATAGCCTTCGTCCTCGGGAGACAACACGGTAACCTTGATCGCCTTGAGCACACCCGTTACGGGATCCTTGAAGCGAACGCGGCACTCGCCCGACTCAACAGCCAGAATTTTGTTGTTGACCACGCGTGCAACCTCAACGCCGTTCGGTTTGGTAACGCTCAGATCGAGAAGGATGCCCCATTCGGTGGAAGGATTGGAGGCAAGCTCTACCGTGTAGACCTCGTTGGGACTCAGCGTGATCTCCTCCTCGACGAACCAAACGTCATCGAAGTTATCGGGGAGCGGGATCTCGTAGGTCGCCTGGTTGAGTGCATAGTCGTAGCAAGCCACGGTAATGGTATTCTCATGTCCGGGAATAATAGCCTTGGACTTGATCTCGTTGATGTGGTCGGTCAGCTCGTATACCACGTAGGTGGTATCATTGAAGGAAGAATATACGGGAACCATGTAGGAATCGAACGCATTGAGCATGTACCCGCTTCCGTCCTCCGCGATGCCGACGTAACCGACCTGCATACCCATTGCATAGTGGTTATCGTATACGGCGATCTTTGCGAAATATCTGGTCTCCTTCTCTGCCTTATCGTATTCCGTGTAAAATTCGCAATCCGTAACGGCGGGAGCCGAGAAGTCGGTTACAATCGGAAACTCAAAGACGTTATTCAGGTTGCTTTCCACGCCGCCGTCACCGTAATCGAGATACGCCTTCATGGTAACGGTATAGGCGGTGTTGTTTTTCAGATTGTTGTCAATTGCGGAAAATTCAACGTCCACGTTTGCGGGATAGATGCTTCCGCCATCTCCGTATGCCTTACGGACATCCTGATCGACGGTTTCAAAGATCACCTCGCCCGTTGCATCCTCCACCACGGTGATCGTGATATAATCGGCATTTCTCAGCATTCCTGCCCAGACAAAGCGCAAGGAGTTGATCGAGTCCGCCTGATTGGAGAGCGAGTTATATTTTCTGTCCGCCGCGATCTTGTTGGTGGACGCGGGATCCTGCTGGAAGTAGAAGGAGCCGAGATAGCTGACGTAATCGCTGGAAAGTCCGCCGATGGGACGGGATGCGTACGCATCGGGGAGGGTCTTATCCAACAGATCGATCGAATCGTCAAGCTCGTCCGCATTGGTCGCGTAGTAATCAAGGTCAAGGATCGGAGCGACAGTCCAGTCGCCGTAGAATGCCAGGTAAGGTGCATTCAGATCGATTTCCGTACCGCTGACGGCGGTCAGCTTGACGAAGCCCTCGACATACATACCGTTTGCGAAGGATTCGTCGAGATACTTCTTATCTGCATCGCTCAGGGTGATGGTAACGGTCAGGTCGGCAGTCTGCCCTGCCGCAACCGTAACGTTCGTGCCGCTGACCGTGCTGTTGCTCGAGGAGGTGATCGCAACGGTCGCGCCCTCCAGAAGATATCCTTGCTCGGTAACGGTAGTCTTTCCCTCGGTGGTCAGCGTATCGCTGACACCCTCGGTCATAACGTACGCGGAAAGATCATAGGTCAGATCCACGGATCCAAAGTTGACAATGGAGAATTTCAGCGTGTATACACCCGTCTTGTCGGGGTCATCGCCAAGCTCGATCTTGGTCTTATCCATGATCTCCTGCGTTACGCGGTCGTAGGTCTGGATGTATGCGGTTGTCGCTGCGGAGCTTGTCAGGTTTGCAAGACCCGCACCCTGCTTTCTGACAGCGTACGGAAGTCCGTTGGTGTTATAAATGATATCTGCGGTGGACATCATCAGCTGATTGACGCGCTTGGTCAATTCAACCTTATTCTCTGCCAACGCGGGATCGGTCTCGATCAGGTACTGACGCAGAAGCGCCACAACGCCCGCCATGTTGGGAGACGCCATGGAGGTACCCGACTGGCGCTCGTAATCCTGCCCCGGTACCGCAGAGAGAATATTACCGCCATGCGCCGTGATCTCGGGCTTGATGCCAAGATCGGGCGTCGGCCCCCACGAGGAGAAGTCGGACATGAAGGGACCGGAGGTTTGCGTACGGCTGATTTTGATGGTCCCCGATGCACTTTCCGCCAAAAGCTCGCCGTCGTCCTGACGAACCGAGCAAACGGGAATATCGGCAACGCCGACGTTCATCTTGATCTCGCCCGCGACGTTGTTGTAAATGATCAAGCCGGCAGCCCCCATCTGCTTTGCAGCGGTTGCTTTTTCCTCAAAGGTTGTAGAGCCACGGCGCACAAGAGCAATCTTGCCCGTAACGTCAATGCCCGTGTAGTCCGCCTTTCGGCCTGCACCGGGAATTCTGACGTACTCGATCTCGAGGCTATCCTGTCCCTCCTCGAGAAGCTCCTCCACAAAATCCTTTTCCTCCGCGAAGCGGTCGGTGGACTCGGTGAAGTAAATGATCGTATCGTTGTAAAGGATGTAGGGTGTCTTCTCTCCGCTGATGGATGCCACGGAGAGTGCTCCGTCATAAGTAGAAGGCGAACCGACCGTTGCACTGTCGGGGTTCGAGGTCAAGCCAAGGTTACCGTTCTTCTCGGAGCCGTAGGTCGAGTTGAAGCTGTTGGACGCCGCAACGACGAGGCTGATGCCCGACTCGCGGATCTTATCGTAAACGCCCGAGATTGCCTCCTTATCGGTTTCACGGCTGAAGCCGCATGCCGTACCGATGGACATGTTGATCACGTCCACGCCCAGCACCACGCAATCCTCAAGTGCGTTGAGGATCCATGAGGTACGCGCACTCTGGTCGACATCCGAGAAGATCTTCATCTCGACGAGCTGTGCGTTGGGAGCAACACCCGTGATGGTATCGTCCTTACCCGCGATAACGCCCGAGACGTGCGTTCCGTGATCGCTCTGGATCGGATAGACCTCGGAGTCACCGTCTGCGTAGTCAAACGCAAAGGGCACCTTCTGGCTGACAAAAACGTCGGATGCCGTCAAGCCGCTCTGCAGCTCTGCGGCCACGGTATCCCCGACAAGCGCGCTGACCTCCTCAAAGGTCAAGCCGAGCTTTGCGGGATCTGCCGTGAAGTTTGTGATGGAAAACGCACTGTGGTAATAATCCAAGCCTGTATCGAGAACGGCGATGACTACGCCTGTTCCGTCATACGCAAAATCGGAGCTGTCGAAAATACCCGTGCCCTCATAGAAGTTGACGTCGTTTTCAACGAGCTGAGTCTCACAGGTCTCGTACACCTCGCCGACGATCGCGGTCGCACGATCGCCCAAAGTATCGCAGAGTGTATTGAAGTCCTTCGCGGTTACGTTGATTTCAAAACCGCTGAGAACCACGGAATAATCTGAACCGAGGAGATAGGAAATGCCCTGCTCGTCAAGATCCGACAATATCTCTTCCTTTATATCAATAATCTCAGATTTGAATTCCTCTGCCTCGGCGGAATACACGTAATCCTTAAAGGAAAGATCGGTTTCCAAACCCTCATAAACGTCCATCAGGGCCACCTCATCGGTGCGGATGATAACCGAAATAATATCGTTATCCGCAACGCCTGCAGGAAGCTTTTGCACGACCGAAGAATCGAAGTATTGATCACGCCCCGTGTCAATCTCTCCTTCAAATTCGCGTATGCCGGAGCCTTCGGAATCCGCGGGAACCGCCACTGCCGCATCCCCCACCTGAGAGCAGGAGGTCAACAGCAAGGACAACACCGTTATGATCAAAACCGAAAGCGTTACCAGCTTGATCCATGTTCTTTTGTTCGTCATTTTCGTTCGCCTTTCTCGTTTATTTGTTGCTTTGAAGCGAATGTATATGAATGTCAGCATACAGCAAACATTGTACCACAGCTTCCAAGAAATTTCAAGTATTTTTTGTAAATATATATTTTTTTGTAAAATATTTTTTTTACTCTTGCATTCCAAGGTGCTTTATGGTATACTGTATGATGATGTTTTATGTCAACGACACGATTCGCGTGGCTGTTCGAGTAAAATCTACACGTAAGGAGAAAAAATCATGAAACAAAGCATCAAACGACTTTCCCTGCTGTTGGCGCTTCTGATGATCCTTGCTTCCTTCTCATCCGTTCTGGTCGGATGCTCAGGCAACAAGGATTCCGACGGCACCACGGAAAGCAAAAAGGCGCCCGACGCAACCACCCCGGGTGATGATTCAACGTCCTCTACTCCCGATGACGATGGAACGTCCACCTCAGGTGATGATTCGACGTCCACGCCCGATGACGACACAACGTCCACCCCTGACGATTCAACCACAAACCCCGATGAAGACCTCCCTGATCCGCCTGCCGTAAAAACCGAAAGCTATACGGTCTCCATTCAATCCGCCGGAGGATTGAAGCTCTCGGGCATTTCGGTGAACGTCATTTCCAAATCGGACGGACGTCCCGTGATCCTCAATCCCGGCACGACCAATGAAAGCGGCTTGGTTTCCTTCGAGCTTCCCACGACAGAGGAATATTACGTCGTTTTGGCAGCCGTACCCGCAGGCTATTCGTACAATACCGAGGGATACACCTTCAACGCAGATCGCATCAGCAATATTACGCTGACCTCCTCCGTCATCAAGCCCAGCGGCGACGTTTATCACCAGTTCAGCGACAACGAATACGTGCTCGGCTCTGTCGTTCACGACTTCAAGTTCACCGATTCCGACGGCGAGGAGCACATTCTCTCCGAAATTCTGGAGGACAAGAAGGCTGTCATGCTCAACTTCTGGTACACGACCTGCTCCTGGTGCGTTGAAGAGTTCCCCGCAATCGAGCAGGCTTATCTGGAATATTACGATGACGTCGAGATCCTGGCGCTGGACACGCTCGGCGACGCCAACACCGATATTGCTTCCTTCAAGAATACGTACGGACTTTCCTTCCCGATGGGCGCCTTTGATGAAAACGCATATTATGCGTACGGTGCCTCCGGATATCCCACCACGGTCATGATCGACCGCTACGGTGTCGTTTGCATGATCAACTCCGGCGCGATCCTTGGCGACAACGCATTCCAGAATCTGTTCTCGCATTTTGCGGCAGACGAGTACGAGCAGAAGCTCTTGACCTCCGCCGCCGACCTTTCTCCTCAGGAGAAGCCCAACGTGGAAATGCCCACCTCCGAGGAGCTGAATGCGGCGCTCGGCACCTCCGATCTTGTCTTTTACCCTGAGCAATTAGAGGAGCTTTCCGAGTACTCATGGCCCTTCATCATCACGGAATTTGACGGTCAGACCTGCATCAAGCCCTCCAACTCAGGAAAAAACTACTCTTACGCTTTCCTGCACGTTGACGTTCCGCTTGAAGCAGGACAGGCAATCGTGTTCGAATATTACGCTTCCTCCGAATACAACGCAGATATTCTTTCCATGCGTATCAACGGCGAAGATATTTACCAGATATCCGGCAACTTCGGCACCGGCTGGGGAAGCTGCTGCACCTACGTTGCAAACCGTGCAGGAACCTATACGCTGACCTTTATGTTCCTGAAGGACACCACCACGCACGAGGGTGAGGATGCCGTATTCGTTAAGAATCTGCGCATCGTATCCGAGGACGAGATCGACGTTCCCACCTATATTCCCCGCGATGCTGCAACCGATCAAAATGCTGACGGCGACGGATACCTGACCTATCCCGAGCTCTTCTTCAACGAGCTGGACGGCTATTACCACGTTGGCTCCGAGACAGGCCCCATCCTGTTGGCAAACCTGCTCTCTCCCACGCTCTTCAACGACGGCGAATACTCTATCAACGATTACGCGATTCTGGGACAGTTGTATTACGACTACCTGGAAACCGTCGCCAACCGCGACGATGCACAGACTTATTATGCGGAAGCTGTGTCCGGTGGATTCAGATTTTACAGAATCGTCAACGGAGAAAAGCAGTATCTTGAGATGTATTGGTACTCCGCAATCAGTCAGGTCGGCTTCAAATACGTAGACGAAGCATCCGCAAAATGCGTATACGCCTACAACACCGAAAAAGATTCTTGGTCTGCTACCATTAACAATGTTGTGTATTACCTCGGCGCTTCCAGAGAGTTCAACATTGTCACGGCTTCTCGCATGGCTCCCGACTTCCCGCTCACATTGTTAGACAGCGAAGGCATTGCAACGGCGACGCCCTCTTCCGATACGGCTTACTATCTCGGCTTGAACCAAATTACTCTCGGAGAATACCGTTATCTCAACGGTGAGATCAAGGATCTGGATACGGTTTTGACCGAGTATCTCATCGATGCCTCCAACGCGACCGTCAACGGTCTCTGCTCCGTGAACGAGGAGCTCAAGCAGCTTTTGATGAAGGTTGCGGAGCTGCTCGGTATGGATGGCAGTGAAACGAGCGATCTGCAGTGGCTGCAAATTTGCAGATACTACGACGCATACGCAACCGAGCAGTTCAGTGATCCCATTAAGGGTCTTTCCTTCCATTCCGCATTTGAGGCGGTTGAAAACGAGCCCAACCTCGTTTACTACGACGGACGCCTCATCATGCCCCGCGGGCTCTTCTACAAGTTCGTTCCCACGGTTTCCGGTGTTTACCATATCGTTTCTCAAAGTGATTCCTCGGTTGACGGCTGGATCTTCACCGAAAACACCACGGATTTCCCCTACCTGACTTACGAAAAGCTGGAGCGCACCTGGGAGGATTATAACAACAACTCGATATATCTGTATATGGAGGCAGGCAAAGCCTACTACGTCAACCTCGCATATTCGGATTACTATCAGAGCGGCTCCTTCACCTTCACCATCCAAAACGTGGGAGAGACCTTTGAGGTCTTCCGTTACTGCTCCAACGGCTTCTTCACCTCGAGCAGCGAGGAGGTCATGGATGAGTACAGCCTGATCACGGGCGGTTTGATGAAGATCGTTTACGATGCCGAGGAGGATCGATTCTATCAGTACTACGGCGACGATACGAACAACCGCAACCCCAAGCCCATCTATGCAGATTTCACGAACCTGACGCCCCTCTTCTCTCACTCAATCGAAAGCATGATCGCGATTGGCGGCTTCGACTTCTCGAAGAATGCGGATGACGAGATCGTTCTCAACTACATTTCTCTCTATCCCGACACCTACGAGGAAGAGCTTCAGCTTTACTACGGTGAAAATTACGAGCAGGAATTCGTCGACGAGGTCGTCGCGGGCGTCTATCACGGCTTGATGGTGGATTACACGAAGACGGACAAGGACGTAACCATTCTGGAGTATATCGAGCTTTACCCCTCCAACTATGAGGATAAACTGAAGACGCTTTGGGGTGACGCATACGACCAAAGCTACGTGGACGACGTTGTTGCAGGCATCTACCACGGTAATCTGACCGACTATGCCCGCGGTCAGGTAACGGCAGGTGTGGACTACACCGAGATCATGCAGGCATACCTTGAAAGCGAGGATATGATCCTGAACAGCGAGGATGCTCCCGAAATGAACGGCTGTATCGCGGCTGACATGCAGCTTGCAATGATCCTGCAGCACCTGGTGGATAAGTACTCCTTCTCCGGCGTTACCAACGCATGGTCGAAGCTCTGCTGCTTCTGGGAGCAGCACGGCGCGGGAATCCCCATGACCGAATAATGTGAGGAACGCATATGAAAAACAGATTTTTGTGCACGGCACTGCTTTGCATCCTGCTTGCCGTAACGCTTTGCTTCTCGGCTTGCGATCAAAGCAGCGGCTCTGACAAGGACACGACGAAAAAAAAGGACGATTCGTCCACAACACTCACAGATGATCCGACACCTCCGTCGGACTCCACACCTACTGATAACTCGGAAGATTCCTCGAATCTTCCGAGTGATTCCGATCAACCCGAGGATTCCTCGAGCCATCCCGATGACACGAGCAACACGCCCGATGAGCCGAGCCTCCCGCCCGAGAACACGATGAACTGCACCGTAACGGTCGTGGATGCCTTCGGAAACACGTTGGCTGGGATCAAGGCTGACATCCTGCAAAACGGAACCAAGATTCAAACCGTTTTCCTCGGTGAGGACGGAACCGAGACCTTCTCCTTGGAAAAAGGAGATTATACGTTCACTCTGCTCCCCGATGCGGAGGCAACCGTGAAGAGCTATTTCGGCTATTCCTTCACCTATGACAAGGACGCTTGCGTTCTGTCCGAGGATGCAAGTGAGCTGACCGTGACACTGATGCAAAAGACCAACGGCAGAGAAAAGCTGACGTTGGATGATGAAAGCACGGTTCTGGCTTCTAACCTGACCGGAGGGGCGTATAACGTGACGCTCTCTGCGGGGCTGAATTACTTCATTTTCCGCCCTTCCATGCCCGGCATCTACGAAATCTCCATTGACAAGGCGGACGCCGAGATCATTCACTTGGGTTCCCCGAACTACTGGAACGATGAAAATCCGCTGAAAACAAGTGAGAACGGTATACTGACGCTGGAGATCAGCCGCATGTACGTCTCCGACGTAGAGGAGCAATCCTCACCTTACCTCATTACGGTGGATGCGAAGGTCGACACGAAGACCGATTTCGTGCTTTGCTTCCAAAAGGTCGCCGAAATGCCCCTTTCCCCCACAGAGGTGAATTGGATCTCCTACGCCAACCCGAACGCGGAAGCACTGGAGAAATTCACGATTCCCGAGGGATCTAACGTCGTAAACGTGGACGTGTTTGACGCAGATCTGCAGATCGTCTTCAACGAAACCGACGGCTACTATCACGTGGGCGACGAAAACGGCCCCGTGGTCTTGATCCGCCTGACCACCGAGAGCACGTATCTTGCCAGCTTCTTTACCATCTGCAATACGGATCTGCTCCGTTCCTTCTTCTACGACGAAGACGGAAACTTCCAATACAAGGAGCAGTATAACGATCTGATCCACCAGTATACGGGAGAACCCGACATCAACGGCTCTTTGGTTCAGGGCGCGGGGGTATATGATCCCTCCACAGGCACCTATCCCATGGATCAGTACCTTGCGCACTTCATGAAGAACGCAGGCGAGACGATGGGCTGGTGGAACCCCGAAAGCTATAACTACCGCTTTGAGGAGCAGAATCTGTTGGGGCTTACCCTGACCGAGAACGCATGGCTCTTCGCTTGCTGCTACGTGGCAGAATAAAGGATGAAAGACCGTTCCGAGCAATTCGGAGCGGTCTTTTTTCTGCATTTTGGAAAACGCATGAATCTTTTTCAAAAAAGGTGTTGCAAAAAGCTACAAAAAATGATATAATGAAACGAAAGTATTTGCTTTACGGGAATCCCCCGTTCAAAACACAACACATGGAGGTATCAAAATGACAACCATCAAAAAAAGAATCGGACTTTTGAGCCTGATCGTACTTTTGCTCGCATCAATGCTCTTACTGGCGGCATGTGATCAGAAGCGCGACCGCGACGAGGATGACGGCACCACCACGCCGACAAACGACACAACTACTACGCCGGATGATGACGCAAGCTCCACCCCCGATGCGGACACGAGCAGCACGCCCGAGGCGGACACAAGCAGCACGCCCGATGCGGACACAAGCTCTCCCCCCGATGCAGACACAAGCTCTACCCCCGATGCGGACACGAGTTCTACGCCAGATGAGCCTGATGTTCCCACCACGCCTACCTACACAGTAAAGGTCGTAGACCAGAACGGCAATCCCGTAGAAGGGGTTAAGATCCAGCTCTGCGATAACATTACCGGTACCTGCAACCCGCAAAGAACCAAGTCCGACGCAAATGGTTTGGTTGTCATTACGACGCTTCCCGAGGGCGATTATTATGCAAGCGCGCTGACGGCACCTACCGGCTACACGGTTGATCCCAATTCTAAGGGATATTTCAATGAGGACAATTGCACCGAGATCGTTGTGATTGCCGCAGAATAAGGAGCACAATATGAAGAAAATCTTATCCCTTTTCCTCGTTCTGGCGCTTCTCGTCTCTACCCTTTGTTTGATCGCATGCGACAAAAAAGCAGAAGGGGATGATGACAACAAAAAAGACACGACGACGCAACCGACCGACACAAGCACGGCCGACGACGATGCGAGCAGCACACCCGATACGGATACGAGCGCAATCCCCAGCGACACCGGCAACACACCCGATGATGACACGAGTGCTTCCGACGCAGAGCCTGATGAGGAGCCCGATATGACTCCCGGTAGCGCAGATAATCCCGTATTTCTTGGCGAGGATCCCTACACCGTTACGCTCGAAGCGGGAAAATCCTTCCACGTAGCAGTCAAAAACCCCGGCAATCAGAGAATCGTGATCGCGGATGCAAACGCTAAGGTGATTTACAGCGGAAACGAATACGAAGCGGATGACACGGGGATCGTGCTCCCACTCGTTACCGAATCGGGTGACGGCAGAAAGAGCGCGGTTTTGGAGATCACCTCCAAGGATGGATCTGCCGCAAGCTTTACCGTATTGGTTGAGGCAATGCCCGGAACCATGGGCAATCCCCTGCCCCTGACCGACCTTTCCGATCTCAACGCGGTTCCCGCAAAGGATCAAACGCTGTATTACAGCTGGACGGCAACTGCCAACGGTAACTTTAGCGTACAGGCAAAAACGGCTGTTTCGAATTTCGTGATGATGGTTGACAACCGCACGACAGGAGAAAACAAGGGCGCTACAAGCGCCACCCTCGGCGTTCTTGCAGGCGAGACCGTTCTGATCGCGGTCGGAACCGTGAGCGGCAATCCCGTGGACGGCGGATTGGATTACGCCTTTACGATGGTAGAAGCCGATCCCACGGCAGATTTCAATTTCACGGTGGCGGTCAGTTCTCTTTCCGACGGTGCTGTAGCAGGCGTTACGGTAGAGTTTTACAACCGTGCGGATGATACGTTGGTAACCACACTTGCAACCGATGTGGACGGAAAGGCAACCTATACGGGAATTTGGCGCGATCTTTATGCAAAGATTACCGTTCCCGATGGCTATGAGCTCCTTTCCGACAATGACGACACCACCGACGACCTCTTAGGAGAGTTCCACCTGACCTCCGGTCTGTTCGGAAACGCAACCGCAGTATTCACGTTGATCACCGCTGAATAAATGACAGTATCAAAAAGCAGGAATAAAGGGATTCTTCCCTTTATTCCTGCTTTTTTCATGTTTTTCCTGCGATTTAAGATTCTACTTTTCCTTGCTTCGCATTTTCAAATTCATCCATGATCTGCTGATCGGGCTTCTTGGTCAGAAGCGAGCCTACAACGATCGCGATACCGGAAATAATAAATGCGGGCAACAGCTCATAGATTCCGAAGAACGGGATGGTAGCGGAAAGGAACTGATTGAGCACCAGCTTCCAAACGAAGACGCTGATGCTTCCCGCAAGCATTCCTGCGATGGCACCTGTACGGGTGGTTCTCTTCCAGAACAGTGAGAACAGCATGATCGGACCGAAGGTTGCGCCAAAGCCTGCCCATGCAAAGGATACGAGCGTAAAGATCACGCTGTCTTCCTTCCAAGCAATGATAACGCCAACCAGCGCGATCACAACAAGGACGATTCTTGAGAGCCACATGACCTGCTTTTCGCTTGCCTTTTCTTTCTTGAAGATCCCCTTGAAGAGATTCACGGAAACTGCCGAGGAGGCAATCAAAAGGTAAGAATCGGAGGAGGAGATGGTTGCAGCAAGAATCCCCGCCATAATCAGCCCCGCTACGATCAAAGGGAGATACTCCGTCGACATCACGATCAAAATGCTCTCAGCCCCCGAAGCGGTGTTAAGCGCTTCGTCAACGGGAAGAAGGGATCTGCCGATAATACCGATCAAAACGGCAGCCGCCAAGGAGATCACGCACCAAACGGTTGCGATGATTCTGGAGCGTCTGATCTCGCTCGGCTTGCGAATCGCCATAAAGCGAAGGAGAACCTGCGGAACGCCAAAGTAACCAAGTCCCCATGCGAGCATCGAAACGATCTTCAAAAAGCCGTAATCGCCAGCCGCGCCAAAGAGAGGGGTTCCGCCTGCATTGAGCTGTGCACCGTTCGAATCAACAATCGGAGTCGCGATCTCGGAGAGTGATAAGAAGCCGCTAATATTCTTTGCGTTTTCAATGACCGCGCCAACGCCGCCTGCGTTTACAAAGCCCACAACGATCATTACTACCAAGGCGAGGATCATGACGATCGCCTGCATAAAGTCGGATACACTCTCTGCCAAAAAGCCGCCGATCAGCGTATAAGCCACAACGAAGATCGCACCGACGATCAGCGTGACATGATAATCAAATCCGAAAAGTGTATTAAACAGCTTTCCTACGGTTACAAAGCAGCTCGACGCATAAACCGTAAAGAAGATGAGAATAAACAGCGCGGAAATTCCAAGCAGGATCTTCTTTTTTTCCCGAAACCGATTCGAGAAAAAGTCGGGAATCGTAATGGAGTTTCCCGCAATTTGTGAGTAATTGCGCAATCTTTTGGCAACGATGAGCCAGTTGATATACGTCCCGATCGCAAGACCGACGGCGGTCCAGAACGCATCCGCAAGCCCGCACCAGTAAGCAACGCCCGGCAAGCCCATCAAAAGCCAGCCGCTCATGTCAGAGGCCTCGGCACTCATTGCCGCCACCCAAGGTCCTAAGGAGCGTCCGCCAAGGAAGTAGGTTTCCGCATTCTTTTGCGACCTTTTATAAAAGTAAAAGCCAATTCCGATAACGACGCACATGTAAAGCACCATTACCACGAAGATTTCAGGATTTTTCATATATTCTATTCCTATCTCACTGTATTTGTCATTTATTTGTGCAGAATCGATTCAACGTCCTTTTGTAGATCCGCATACGTAACGGAGCCCATATACTTTGCAACGATCACGTTATTTTCGTCCAGAATCAAGGTCATTGGCCAGGAATAATTGCCGCCGAGAAGCGTATAGTACGCATCCTCGGAATCGTACGTGTACGTAATTTGATAGCTTGACCAGTTCTCCTCGACGTAATCCACGACCTGTGATTTGCTTGCCATATCCGCATGGCATGCGATCACGACGACGTCATCGGCATAATGCTCCGCGATCTCGGCAAAGTGCGGCATTTCATTTACGCAAGGCGTGCAGGAGGTGTACCAGAAATTCAACACTGTGATCTTCCCCTTGGTATCCTCAAGACGGAAGGTGTCGCTGAAAGTGTCGCTTTCACGGTTCAGCTTTGGCAGCTCCAAGCCATAGCAAAGCGTTCCAACCTCGTTACCCGCGGGCGGAAGGTCAGGATCGTCCGAAACGGTTACGTTCGGCTTTTGCGGCTCGGGCGCTTTGTCGATAAAGTTATAATAAATCAGAGCAGTTGCCAGAACCGCGATCATCACAACGGACGCACAGATCTTTACGATCTTGTTGCGCTTTAAGATCCTTGCGTTATGCTCGTCTGCGATGCGCTCCGCCTCCTCGGGGGTCGGTGCGTCGATCTCGTTCGGTGCGAGCATGGGCTTCGATCCCTTGAAGGTGATCGCCTTGGTGGGACAGACCGAAATACACTCGCCACAGCCGATACACTCGTGGTCGCCCACGTGCTTGATATCCATCTTACAGGTGGTGATACACTCTCCGCAATCGATACACTTGCTTCTCTCCAGCTTGATTCCGAACATCGAGATCTTGTTAAAGAGGCTGTAGAGTGCCCCAAGAGGACACAGGAAGCGGCAGAAGATGCGGTAAATGAAGATCGCTCCGACTAAGAAGCTGACCATCAGCATGAACTTCCATGTAAAGAGGAAACCAAGGCTTGCAAGGCTGCTTTCGTTGACCTTGTTGGAGAGGAGCCCCAACGCGCCCTCGAAGGTTCCTGCGGGACAGATGTACTTACAAAAGCCCGGAAGCGGCAGGTTGCGGAAGAGATACAGCATGGGAATGATGAAGCAGAACACTGCCAGCACGACGTACTTGAAATAAGAAAGCACGCGCGTCATTCTTCCCTTTTTGATCTTCGGCGTGGGGATCTTATGAAGCAGATCCTGAATCAATCCGAAGGGACACAGGAATCCGCAGATCCAACGGCCAAAGAGGAAGCCGTAGAGCAGGATGATTCCGAAGATGTAATACGGAATCGTTTTATCGCCGCTTGACACGGCATTTTGAAGCGCTCCCAGAGGGCACGCGCCCGATGCGCCCGGGCAGGAATAACAGTTCAGTCCCGGCGTACAGAGGTTTTTCACGTTTCCGCGATAGATACGTCCGTTTCCAAAGCCCTTGAGATTGGCATTGAACAGCAACGCCGCGTAGAGCTGAACCAATCTGCGCTTGGTCGGTTTATGCGATTTGAACCATTGAATCACTTTCATCACAATTCCCTCCCGTCAGCCGATTCCGATGCATTCGGAGCAGATACGGATCGCCTTTTGCAAAACGTCACGCATGCCGCCGTTGAAAACACCCAGCAGAATAAAGGTC
The DNA here is from genome assembly GCA_017453335.1 of Clostridia bacterium. The sequence goes on along the minus strand of JAFTKI010000003.1, from coordinate 8,175 downwards.
AGTGCCAGCGCCAGGATCAGGATCCGCACGAGCAAAAGCACGCGGGGCTTCCATTGGTTTTCGGGGCGATCGGCAAAAATCCCGAAATACAGAGCGTAGACCAACGCCATCAGCACCACGGCGTAGGCAGAAAGGAAGATCACTCCCACCAAGTGGTCGGACACGGTGTATCCGCACGCAAACATCACGATCATGATAAAGAGGATCGCCCCCAAGGCAGATGCGGTAGCAGCAAAGACCTTTGCAACGCCCTTGCCCCATTTTGCCCAAGCGCGCTCCTGCTCACTCTCCTCGCGGGGAGTGGGAAGGCTTGCGCCCTGCGACAGTGCAAGCTTGAGCGCCTGCGTTTCCGCGCGAAGGCTCATCTTCTCAAGCATGCTTGCAGCAAAGCAAACAAGCATCGCGTCCATCACGGAGCAGACGACGAACAGGAGGGTCAGCAGATCGGTCGTCATATCGGTTCCGATATGGTTTGGCAGGAACAAAAATACGGTCGACACAGCAAAGCACGCAACGCACAGGACGGCGGAAACCGCCTTTACTACGGTGCGAAAGAGTCTTTGCTTGCGAATCGTCTCCAAAAGCGCGGGACGGCACGCCGACGCGTCAAAGCGGCGATAGAGGCGTGCGAGGGTCAATTTGGGGTCGATCTCCCCCTTGACAGTCTTCTCCTCCTTGATCGGCAAGGCGATTCGAAGCACGAATGCACCGATGATCGCCGCTATGCAAACGTACACGGGAATGCAAACGTACTGCCAATATTCGGCGATCCGCTCACGCGTGAACGGACTGTCGCCATGATTGTAAATGAGAAAGCAAGCGACGATCAGGGAGATCGCCACGGCAACGAGCAAAACGGACAGCACGATGCCATAGATCAGATGGATCCGCTTGATTTTTTCCTGCGTCATAAAACGCTCCCTTCCGCGAAATCGATTCGCTGTATTCATACTGTAATATTATACCATGCTATGCTGTAAAAGTCAAGTCTTGTTCTCCCTGTTTCCGCTTTTTTCGCCAATACAGCTCGGTGGCGAACGCGCCGCCGACAAAACCGATACAGAGATAGACGAACAGATTGCCAATGATCGAATACAGGGTGCGGTAGGTATGGGTCTCCACGTCGGCAACCGCATAGCCACGCTCCAAGGGATCGATCCACGCCAGATGCTCGCCCTTATCGGTCACGATGGAAGAGATTCCCGTGTTTCCCGAGCGAACCATATATCTGCCAACCTCGATGGCACGTAGCTTTGCCTGTGCCTCGTGCTGATAGATCGCGGCGGAATCGTAGAACCAGGAATCGTTGCTTGACAGGATCATCAGCTCCGCACCGTCGCGAACGCTGTCAACCGTCAGCATCTCGTAGATGGAGTCGAAGCAGATCAGAGAACCGAGCTTGCCCCATTCGGTATCAAAGAGCGCGGTGTCGGTTCCCGCCTCCAGATCGTTTCCAAGCGCCGAAAGCTCTGCTAAGGGCGGCAGAATGATCTCGATCAGCTCCTGCATCGGCACGTATTCGCCAAACGGCACCAGATGGCGCTTGGCGTACGTGTCCTCCAAAATGACGCCGTCGTCGGTTACGAAATACAGGACGTTATAACCGTCTCCCGTTTCTTCATCGGTATACAAAGCGCCTACCATCAGCGAAACCTTGCAATCCCGCGCCAATTCGGAGACGAACTCCTGTAGATCTTCGTCCTCGTTCAGGTTATTGGGAAAGGCGGTTTCGGGCCAGACGACCAGCTCCGCGCCTGCGTCCGCAGCCTTTCGCGTCAGATCCTCGTAGGTCTCTCGGGAGATGCGGTAGCTGTTCGCGCCCCACTTTTCATGCGAATTGACGTTCCCCTGTGCCACTGCGACACGCAGGGTTTGCGCGGGCTTTGGGCGAATGTTCTGTAAAAACAAACCGATCATCAGATTTCCGATCACCAAGGAAAGTGCCACAGACGTACAGATCAACGCACGCCGCATGACGGTGCGGGACAGGATCGCATACGCTAACAGTCCGTTGACGGCAAGGAGCAGAAAGCTGACGAAATACGACCCGAAAAGGGATGCCGATTGCAGGATCGGCAGATATTCGCTCTGCCCCAAGCAGAGTCTGCCCCAAGGCACTCCCGTCCATGTCAGGGTACTCGACCACTCAAACACGATCCAGAGCGCAGAGAATATGAACGGACGTACGAGCGGGACGCGGCGAAACAGCGTCGTTCGATGTAACAGTTTGAAAAGAAGAAAGATCAGGCCGCCCGGAATCGCTTGCAGGAGCGAAAGTCCCACCCAGCCTGCCACGACCACCACCAAGGATTCTGCGGGGGTCATGGAAATGAAATCCAGAGGGTACAACGCGGTGAACCAATGGTAATTGACCAAATAAAAGCATAAAACCGTTAAAAAGCCGCTCCAATACGCCTTTGCAAGCCGATAATTGGGCGCGTCACCCATGCGCATGACGCCGATGAACAGCGGGATCATCGTCAGCCATTCCAAAAAGCCGATTTTCGGAAAGACCAGCGTCAAGCCCGTCAGGAATGAGCCTGCGAGCAGATACGGCAAAATATACTGCTGTTTTTTCGTGTTCATGTAAGCTCCTTATTCGAAATCCTTCAAAAACCAAACGTCCTGTCGGTCGATCTCAAATTGCTTGCCCTCTAAATATTTCAGCACTCCGTCCCGTTGGGTTTCCTTAAAGCGCAAACGGAAGGCGTACAACGCTTGAAATTTATAGCCCCTCTGACGGTCGTCGCGATTGACACCGTATTTTCCGTCTCCGAGGAGTGGATGTCCGATATGCGACAGATGCGCGCGGATCTGGTGGGTTCTGCCCGTGACAAGCTCCACCTCCAGAAGCGCGTTTCCGTTCTTTTCCTTCAATACACGGTATTTCGTAACGATCTCCTTAAAGCCTGCCTTCGGCTGCTCCGAGATCTCCACCATGTTATCCGCCTGCCTCTTGCGCAGATACGCGCGAAGCGTGGCTTCCCTTTTTTTCGGCACGCCGTGCACGGCACAGAGATAGCACTTTCTCAGCTCGTCCTCGCGGATGCGCTCGTTCATCTCCCGCAAAGCAGCCGCCGTCTTGGCGGCGATGACAATGCCGCCCGTATTGCGGTCAATTCGGTTGCAGAGCGCGGGCGTGAAGGATTGCTCGGATGCGGGATCGTACTCCCCCCTTTGCGCAAGGTACGCTTTGATATGCATGATCAGAGTGTTTTCCGCCGCAGCGGTATCCTCGTGAACAAGCACCCCCGGGCGCTTGTTCAACAGCAGGATCTGCTCGTCCTCGTAAACGATATCCAGCTTCGGTCGGATTCGCGTAAGCGCCCCCTCGTCACGCTCGGGGGACGCGAAGAACTCATCGCGGATAAACAATTGGATCTCATCCCCCTCGCAAAGGATATAGCTTTGTTCGGTGCGCGCACGGTTGACCTTGATTTTTTTAGTTCGGATGTACTTATACATCAGTGAGAGTGGCAAGCCCTTGACCGCCTTGGACAAAAACTTATCCAACCTTTGCCCCGCGTCGTTGCGATTGACTTTGAGTATCTGCATCAATATGACAGTGGGGAAGCCTGTATGCTCAGCAGGTCTTCCCCACGCTCTCCTTCGATTGAATTACAGGGTGCCGAAAATACGGTCGCCGGCATCCCCAAGCCCCGGTACGATATACGCGTGCTCGTTGAGGTGATCGTCAAGAGCCGCCGTGTAAATATCAACATCGGGGTGCGTTTCACGCACCTTGCGAACCCCCTCGGGTGCCGCCACCAGGCACATGAAACGAATATGACTGCATCCACGCTTCTTCAACAGATCAAGTGCGTCCACGGCAGAGCCGCCCGTTGCCAGCATCGGATCGACCAGAATCACGATCCGCTCGCTGATATCGGGAGGCAGCTTGCAATAGTACTCGACAGGCTCGTGCGTTCCCGGGTCGCGGTACAATCCGATATGCCCCACCTTTGCCACGGGCATCAGGCTTTGCAGCCCGTCTACCATACCAAGCCCCGCGCGCAAGATCGGTACGATCGCAAGCTTTTTGCCCGAGATCATTTTCGCCTTCATTTTGGTCAGAGGCGTTTCGATCGTGACCTCTTCCAAGGGAAGATCACGCGTCAGCTCATACCCCATCAGCATCGCGATCTCCTCGAGCAGCTCGCGAAAATCCTTCGAGCCTGTTTTCTTGTTTCGCATAATGGAAAGCTTATGGGTGATCAGCGGATGATCCATAACGTGAACTTCGCTCATAGCAATTCTCCGTTCTTCATCAAATTCTATCTTTATTATACATTGCTTTCCTCTTTTTTTCAAGTAGAAAATAGAAATTCCGCACGTTTTTTTCGTTTTTTTATTTACAATCGAACAAAAACATGATAAAATAAAGGTACTATCATCGAAAAGGAGGCTTCCATGCCCATTCCACAATACTCCGTCGGGATCTACACGCTTGGCTGTAAGGTCAATCAATACGAATCAGAAGCGATCGCCGAGCGCTTTTCCGCTCTCGGCTTTTGCGTTCTCCCTCCGACGGATCCCTGTGACGTTTACGTCATTAACACCTGCACGGTCACGGCAGAATCCGACCGTAAGGCGCGGCAATTCATTCGCCGTGCCATCAAGCAAAATCCAAAGGCTTACGTTCTGGTAACGGGATGCCTCTCGCAAACCCAACCCGAGCAGATACATCGGATCCGCGGCGTGGATTATATCTGCGGAAACGCCGACAAGCTATCGGTTGTCAAGGAAGCGGTTCGTCTTTGTCAAGGCGGACGAAAACGTGATAACGCAACCGTTCACGCACTCCCTCCCGACGCGAACGGCTTTGAGTGCATGCAGATCTCGCATTTTGACCGCACGCGCGCGTACGTTAAGATCGAGGACGGATGTGAGAACCATTGTACGTATTGTATCATTCCGACGGCACGCGGCTCTGTGCGCTCCAAAGCCCCCGAAGAGGTTCTGGCAGAGGTGCGCAAGTTGAGTGAAAGCGGATGCCGTGAGGTGGTTTTAACGGGGATCGAAACAGCATCCTACGGAAGAGACCTTACCGATTGCACGCTCGCCGACCTATTGGAGCGCGTGGACGGTATCCCGCAGATTGGACGCGTGCGACTTGGATCTCTTGACCCTTCTCTCATGAAGCAGGCGTTCGTGGATAAAATCGCCGCACTGCGCTCCCTGACGCCGCACTTTCACCTCTCGATGCAGAGCGGCTCCGACCGCATTCTCGCCCTGATGAAGCGGAAATACAACCGCCGCATGGCACTGGAGGGAATGCAACGCTTGCGTCAGGCAATGCCCGAGGTGCAATTCACAACCGACATCATCGTCGGCTTCCCCGGAGAAACCGACGAAGACTTTGCGCAAACGCTCGCCTTTGCAAAGGAAGCTCGCTTTTTGATGATCCACGTCTTCCCCTACTCCAAACGCCTTGGAACGCCTGCCGCTACGATGCCGATGCAGGTCGACGAGGCGGTCAAGCACGAGCGTGTCAGGATCCTATCTGCCGCGCAGGAACGGATCCGCGCCGAAATTCTGGCAGAACAGCACGGAAAAACGATTCCCGTTCTGTTTGAAAGCTATCACGACGGGATCGCCTCGGGGCACACTCCAAGCTTTATCGAGGTCGCTTGCACCTCCCCTGTACCGCTTAACAATCAAATTCTTCCCATTTTCATCCACGGAAACGACGGCACCCGCTGTTTCGGACAGGTTTCCGACAGCCCATAATACCGCTTTTCAGAAAGGAAAAGAACCATGAACTATCAAACCGTCCTTCAGGATTTCTGCCGTTTGAACGCCGAATCTGCGGAGCAGCTCAAGAAAGCGCTCTCTCTTAACATGGAATCGGATACCTTGCAGTTCTGCATCTCGCATTATAAAACCTACGAGCGCCGCGACCCGCACACGGATGAATTGCGGATGCTGGATCAGTTATCCGCGATCTTAGAGCACGAAACGGGTGCGTATGCCCCGACCGATCTCTTTACCAATGATGAATTCGTCGCGCAAACCTATGCCGATCTCTTAAAAAAGCGAAAGGAGCTCAACCCCAACGCAACGTATCCCTGCACGCTCGCAGAGGCGGCAAGGCTTGGCGGCGCGTACATGGCACGATCAGGAAAAAGCCCCTCGGTCAAACACGCTTCCGCTCTCCCCGAGTACGTATGGGACGCGCAGGGATATCCGAGCGAGGGCTGTGTCAGCGCCCCCGATTCCGCATTCCGCATGCGTCTGCTTCCCTTTTCGCTTGCGAAGGCCTGTGTGGGCGACCTTTTGGTGTTGGTGTCCCCCGTGGCAAAGCAAACGCAACCGCAATTTGCAAAAGCCATTGAACGATTGCTGGAATGCGATGCGCTTCAAAAGCATTTGAAGGGCGTTGTCAAGGTGGGAAGCACGGGTGTGCTCCGCGAGCTTTTGGACATCAGCAGCGGGTTGCGCATCAATCTGGCAAGCTTCAGCGCCTGGAACGAGGGTGTGCCGATGACGGTGCTGACCAATCAATACGGCGGCAGTCGCATTCTTCGCATCGCCGACGGCGGCTTTGCCGACATAATCCGCACGGTGCGTGAGCTTGGAATGAACGGCTTTGCATTCGCGCAGGTCACAGGCGATGCGGCGTATACCTTCCGTCGCTCCGAAGAGGCCCCCCCCTTCTCGATCGCATCACAATTCATGCGGATCCTCTTCCGCTATCAAAAGCTCCGATTGCATCTTGGCGACGAGTTTGCGAAAGCACCGTCGCCAATCAACCATCGCGCGGTGTGCGACGTCAACTGCCGTTATCTGCAAAAAAGCACCAAAATGCAAGAAACGGTCGTTCGAAACGGCGTGATCGCTGCTGCCGCCGCCTCCTCGCCGCGCTCCGCCTATTTCAAGACCGCGCTTTATACCACGCTCGCGCCGATCCTTACGCTATGTGCCTGCGGCATCCCCGTTTCCGAGCAGCTGCTGTCGGTCGGCATAGCTTCTCCGCGTGATCCAAAGCAGGCGGACGCGTGTATGTCGATGATCCTCGGCGTTTACCGCGCACAGATCGAGCTTGCGATCCGCGCCCAGATCACACCGATCAAGGAGATTACCGACGGCGAGAGCCATACGTTGACCGCATTCTCCCTTTCCGAGGCAAAGACCGCAACCGCCTGTAGCTTTACCGCCTCCGAGCACGCGGTCTACTGTCTCGTGCCGCCGATTTATGAGAGTGGGATCCCCAACTTCCGAGCTCTGCGCGCGTTCCTTTCCGAAATCGTGGCACTTCAAAAGGAAAATCGCATGTACGCTGCGTCGATCCTGGTCGGCGAGAGTGTTACAGACGGGATCCGTAAGATGAGCGGCGCTTACACCTGTCGCCTGACCGACAAAAGCATAGCGTCTGACGGAACGCTACCAATCGCACTTCTGATCGAAGCTGCAGACGAGCTTCCGTATCCGCGCGTCGGAACGACGATGCGCTGCGAGCAAAAGGAAGAAGAGGTGCGGGAAATTGAAGTGCCACAATCCCTGATCTGGTCGGAAACGCCCGAGATCGTTCTGCTTGCAAAACGTGGCGACAGCGACGCACAGGTTCTGGCATCGGTGCTGGAATGCCGCGGCGCGAACGTGACGCTGTGCACCTGCTTTGATTCCGATCCCGCCCCGCTCTCCCGTGCCATGCTCGGCGCGCAAACGCTGATCCTTTGCCACGGCGTACACCTTCCGACAGACCCGCGCGTTCGCTTCGCTCTGCGCACCATGCGGGATGCGGGTGGGTTTTTGCTCTCGCTTGACGAGGCGGATGCGCACACTGCGGCGATCACCTATCTCCCTCACGGGCTCTCGGAGACGCTCTTGGATCAAATTTGCAAAAAAGATGATAAAAATTCAAAAAAAACTTAAAAAAATCAAAAAAAGCTCTTGCAATTTCCGAAAACATATGATATAATAGTTGTCGTTGTGAAGTAAAGGATAGCCGTATTATGCAAAAATCGGCTAAAGAGCAAGTATTAGGAGGTGTCAAAAATGGCAAAATGTTGTATCTGTAACAAGGGCGTTGTATTCGGTCAGAACGTTTCTCACTCTCACCGCAAGACCAACAGAACCTGGAAGCCCAATATTCGCAAAGTAAAAGTGGAAGGCGACAAAGCGATCTACGTTTGTTCCCGTTGCCTGCGCACCATGAAAAAGGCTTGAGCCCTG
>JAFTKI010000028.1 GCA_017453335.1 Clostridia bacterium | reverse complement strand
GTCGCGCGGGAGATTTAGAGAAAAGTGAAGAGTGAAAAGAGAAGAGTGAAGAGTACAAAAAGAAAAAGCCGCTTGCGCGACTTTTCTTTTTGGTTGCGGAGGTGGGATTTGAACCTCACGACCTCCGGGTTATGAGCCCGACGAGCTACCAGGCTGCTCTACTCCGCGATATTTTGCTCCGATAGGAAACTGCGCTTCATCCCGCGGTGGTGCCGGTGACCGGGATCGAACCGGTACGATACTTTCGTATCACGGGATTTTAAGTCCCGGGCGTCTGCCTGTTCCGCCACACCGGCAAGGTAGCACCGAGAGACTTTTTTGCGCTCCTGTTCGGTTCGCATTGCCTATTATAACACATCCTCTTCCGTTTGTCAACCCCTTTTTTCGTTTTTCTTTCTTTTTTTTAACGGTTTTGATCTGTCCTGTTTCTATTCTACGTCTTTTTGGCAAAAAATATACCTGTGCAAGCTCTTTTTCTTACACAGGTATTGTTTTTATCGGAGGGTAACGTCTCCGTCTATCATGCTGTACGTTCTTCTCACGTCCAATTCACGCATCCATCCGCGTGTCATCAAGGTCTCCCAAAGTCCGCTGCCAAGACCTTTTCCTTGGTCGTTGCAGTCGAACAGCCATTCCTGCGCAGGGTACAGGCAGATCTTCATGCCTGCCAGTTCGCGGTAAAAGACCTCCTCACAGCCTTCCTGTCCGTGGTGAGCCATTTGCACGATCATGCAGTCACGGATCTCTTGAACGAATTTCTCGTCCTGCAAAAGCGCGGTTCCGTAATTGCCCATGTCTCCGAGAAACAAAATATTTTCCCTTGGTGTTTCGACCTTCAGGATCACGCTGGAATCGTTTGAGAGGTTCGTGGGGGACTGCAGGTACGCATCGTTCAGCACCTTGACGCAAAAACCGTCCTTTTGGATGCGGTCTCCCTTTTTCAAGGTGTGTATTTTCTGCACCTTTCCCGAGCTTTTAATGGCAGCCTCCAGCTCGGTGATCTTTCTGATTTCTGCGCCACCGTGCCTTTTCAAAAATTCCTCGTCAAAGGAAAAATCATAATACATATTGTCGATCGTGATCTCGTTGTCTCGATTCAAAAGCTCGATCACGGCACCGATGTGATCGCTGTGGTAGTGCGTGAGGAACCAATCGCTCACGTGTCCGCCGTTTGCAAGCAGAAGACGTTCAAGCTGTTCTGCGTCCCCTTTGAGTTCTCCCTTGCTGTCACGGCCGCCGTCGATCATCACAAGCTCACCCGAGCGCGATGTGATCAGATATCCCATACCCAAGCGACGCGCGGAAGCCTGCTGCAAAAGCGTGGCACCGCCCAACAAATTTTCGGTGGGGATCGTATCGGTTTCGATCTGCGGCTTGGTGAAGTCCAATCGCAAGCCCTGTGCATTTTGAACCGTCATCAGAACGGCAGGGCGGTGGTCGATGACCGTCACGTCTGCGTCAAAATTGAGACGGCTCCAGCGGTGCATCCGAAAGCCGTAGTCGATGGTCTCGCCGTTTTTGTGTAAGACGCGTACGGTGGAGTACGGCGCGTCCATTACCGCCGTATCTGCGGTGTTTTCCGAGGTAATGTGCACGCGGAACTGCACGTGAACGCGCGACGTGGTGCGAAAGTCTTGGGGGAGCATCAACACAAGCGACAGACTGTTACTTGCGGGATAGACCGTAGCGTCAAGAAAATCAAGCTTTTGCGGTGGTAACACCAATTTTCCCTCTTCGGGGCAGATCGAAAAAACGCTCATACCGTTTCTCCTTTTTTTGCGGATATTTGTTCTCTCATTATATCGCATTTGGAGGGGATTGTCAAGGCTTGGGATGGATTTTCGTTGACAAAGCGGGCAGTGTGTGGTATACTGAAGAAAAGGACGGTGATGGTATGAAAAAGATCGTGGCGGCGCTGGATTCCTTTAAGGGAAGTCTTTCCTCTCTTGAAGCAGGCGAGGCGGTTGCCAAGGGTGTGCGGCGCGTTTATCCCGATGCCGAGGTGCATGTACTGCCGCTTGCCGACGGAGGAGAGGGAACGGTGGACGCTCTGGTATGCGGATGCGGCGGTGTGTATGCTTCTGCGCGTGTTTGCGATCCCTTGGGGAGACCGGTCGATGCGCGATACGGGATTCTGCCGGGAAATATTGCCGTGATCGAGATGGCGGCGGCAGCGGGACTGACGCTGTTGTCCGAGTCCGAGCGCGATCCGAAAAAGACCACCACCTACGGCGTGGGCGAGTTGATCCGAGATGCGCTGATGCGCGGCTGCAGACAGTTTATTCTCGGGATTGGCGGAAGTGCTACCAATGATGGCGGCGTGGGAATGCTGCAAGCGTTGGGATTGGCGTTTTTGGATGACGAGGGACGGCAGATCCCAAGGGGAGCCGAGGGACTGAACGGTTTGTATGAAATACGGCTTGACGGAGCCTTGCCCGAGCTGGCTTCGTGCAGCTTTTCCGTTGCCTGTGACGTCACAAATCCGCTTTGCGGAGAGAATGGCTGCAGTGCTGTCTATGCACCTCAAAAGGGAGCAACTCCCGAGGACGTGAAATATATGGACGTGTTACTGGCAGACTATGCAAAACTCACACAACAGGTATTGCCGAACGCGGATCCCGAATATGCGGGGGCAGGTGCGGCAGGCGGCATGGGCTTTGCCTGTATGTCGTATCTTGGCGCAAAGCTGAAATCGGGGATCACGTTGGTCTTGGACGCTTTGCATGCAAAGGAGTTGTTTGCCGATGCCGATCTTGTGATCACGGGAGAGGGGAGACTTGACGGACAGACCGCGATGGGGAAAGCGCCTGTTGGTGTGGCGCGTCTTGCCAAGCAAAGCGGAAAGCCCGTGGTTGCGCTGGCGGGCTGTGTTACCGACGCGGCGCGTGCTGTGAATGCCGAGGGCATCGATGCCTTTTTCCCGATCGTTCCTGCGGCAATGCCGTTGGAGCGAGCAATGAAACCATCGGTTGCAACGCAAAATCTTGCAAATACCGCCGAGCAGGTCCTTTTGTTGATCAAAACATTTTGTGATAAATAAAATTTGGAAAGGATAGGGTTATGAATAATTTTACGTTTTATGCGCCTACTTTTTTTGCATTCGGTAAGGATACCGAGAACGATACAGGTGCCTGTGTCAAGCGCTTTGGCGGCACGAAGGTGCTGATCCATTACGGCGGCGGAAGTGTTGTTCGCTCGGGACTTTTGGATCGCGTGAAGGCATCGCTGGAGCGCGAGCAGATCGCCTATGTTTTGCTTGGCGGTGTTCAGCCCAACCCTAAGAGTGATTTGGTCTACAAAGGAATTGATCTTTGCCGCCGCGAGGGGGTGGATTTCATTTTGGCTGTGGGCGGCGGAAGCACCATAGATTCCTCCAAGGCGATCGCTATGGGTGCTTTGTACGACGGCGATTTCTGGGATTTCTACAGCGGTAAGAAGATCGAGCGCGCCCTGCCCGTGGGAACGGTTCTGACCATTGCCGCGGCGGGAAGTGAGGGAAGCACCAATACCGTGATCACTCACGGCGACTTCAAGCGCGGAACGGGAAGTGACGTACTGCGCCCCAAGTTCAGTATTCTCAATCCCGCATTGACGCAAACTCTGCCTGCATACCAGTCTGCTTGCGGAATCACCGACATCATGGCGCATCTGTATGAGCGTTATCTGACCAACACGAAAGAGGTTGAGGTGACCGACCGCTTGATCGAGGCACTGCTGTTGACCATGATCCACGAGGGGCCTCGCGTGATCGCCGATCCGAATTGCTATGAGGCGCGCGCAAACATTATGTGGGCGGGTATGATGGCACACAACAATTCCTGCGGTGTTGGACGCACACAGGACTGGAACAGCCACAGCGTAGAGCATGAGCTTTCGGCAAAGTACGATTGCGCACACGGTGCGGGACTTGCGGTTACCATGCCTGCGGTCTTCACGTATGTAATGCACCATGACGTGATGCGCTTTGCACAGATGGCGGTACGCGTTTGGGGCTGTCAGATGGACTTTGCGAACCCCGAAAAGACGGCAAAAGAGGGAATTGAGGCATTGCGCCGTTTCCTCGTTTCGATCGGCATGCCTAAGAATTTCGCGGAGCTTGGTGCCAAGGAAGAGGATATCCCCCACATGGTGAACGTTTTGTGCAACGGCAACGGCAGACCGGGTTATATTGAGGGCTTTGTGCGTCTGTATCCCGAGGACTGCGAAAAAATCTACAAATTGATGGTCTGAAATATCAAAACCGCATAAACGAAGGGCTCCGCGACCGCGGAGCCCATTTGGTATGAATTTTGAATTGGTTTAGATGGATACCGTGCCGTCGGTGCAGGTTACGCTTGTTGCAGCGGCTTTATAATTCCACTTCGATGCTTTGGAAATGGCATTCCATTGTGCCACCGTACCTTGGAATGTGATGCTTGTAAGCTTTGTACATCTGTAAAATACGGAATCACCAATTTCCTTAACGCTGCCCGAGATCACAATGCTTGTAAGATTGGGGCACTGATTGAATGCGTTTTTTCCAATATGAGTTACATTCTCGGGGATCGTGATGCTCGTGATTTTACCTTCGCTGAACAAGCCTGCCTCAATGACTGTGATCCGATTGGGGAGCTTGATGTCCGTAATACCCGAGGCGCAAAACGCCCCGCTGCCGATGAAGGTTACGCTGTCGGGAATTGTGAGAGTTACAAGGCTCTTGCAGGAGAGAAATGCTTGCTCACCGATACTTGTCACGCTGTTGGGGATGACAACGGTTACCAAAGCACTGCAACGCTCAAACGCGTAGTTGCTGATGGCGGTGACACCGTTTGAAATTGTAACACTCAAAAGTCCCGTGCAATTACTGAAAGCATAGTCGCCGAATTTCACAAGGCTATTTGGAAGCGTAATTTCTTTCAACGCTCGGCACTCGGAAAAGGCATAATTTCCAATGCTTGTCACAGTGTTGGGGAGAGACTGGATCGATAGGTTGGTGCATCCGGAAAATGCGCTCTCGCCAATCGATGTAACGCCGTTTGGAATGTCAAGAGTTGTAAGAGCCGTACATCCGGCGAACGCACTGTCCCCGATTATTTTCAGTGTGTTGGGAAGGGAAACGCTTGTAAGCCCATAAAGATCGTTGAACGCGTAGTTGGCAATACCGACAGTATCGGCGCGCAAGATGATCGAGGTTACGGATGTGTCACCGTCAATCGCCCATTTTCCAACATACGAAACCATATTTTCAACCTGAATCAGCTTTGTGCATTCGTAAAATGCATTCTCGCCAAGGTATGTGACGCCATCGGGAATTGTGATATTGGACAAGCCTGTGCAACCGTAAAAGGTACCGAAGCCAATGCTGGTTACGGAGGATGGGATCTCAATGCTTTCAAGGCGAGTGCATTGATAGAACGCCTGCCCCTCAATGCTCTTCAGTTGGCTATCAGGGGCGAATATGACGCTTGTCAGGTTACTGCAACCGCTGAATGCGCTTTGGCCGATCGCTGTTACATTTTTCGGAATGGTGATGCTTGACAGGGCTGTGCAATTTTGAAATGCACAGCTTCCGATGGCAGTTACGCTGTTTGGTATGGTAATGCTTGACAGGCTTGTACAACCGTTAAATGTCCAGTTTTCAATAGAGATCAAACGATTGGGGAGCGTGACAGAGGACAACGACGTACATTCCGAGAACCCGCTGGCTCCAATAAACTCTACACTGTTGGGAAGTACGATGCTTTGCAGCTTTGTACAACCGAGAAATGCATTGTCACTAACGGTTTTCAGATTGCTGCCGTCGGCGAACGCAACATTTGATAGCTTGGTACAGTAGGAAAATACTTGCCAACCGAGCAGGGTTACTGATTTGGGGATCACAATGTTTGAAAGTGTTGTGCAGTCGTTAAAGGCGAGGCTTTGTATGGTGGTCAAATTGCCGTTTTCCGCAAAGTTGATCACCTTGAGCTTCGTACAACCGTCAAATGCGCTGTGGCTGATTGTTCGTAAGCTTTCGGGGAAGGTTACACCCGTAAGTCTCGTGCGCTCACAAAAGGCACCGCCCGCAATTCCAACCGTTCCTTCTCGGAAAATAATCGACGTTTTGCTTGCATTGCCGCCAATCGCCCAGTTTTTCACATAAGTGATTCCGTTTTCCTCTTCGATCAGTTGATAACATTGGTCAAATGCGTTGCAGGCAAGTCCTGTTACGCTTTCGGGAATCGTGAAGTCTTTTAGATTTCCGCATTCGGCAAACGCTTCCTCGCCAATGAACTCTACACTGTTCGGAATCGTTACGCTGGTCAGATTCGTGCAACCGCTGAAGACTCTGCCATCAATATACGTTACGGTATTCGGAATGATCACGCTTTTGATATTTCTGCAATCCCTGAATGCCTCATACCAAATGGTCGTTACTCGCCAGCCCTCGGGAGAGGTGGGCGGAATAACAACGTCAATGTCGGTGCATTCGCCTAAGTGGTAAAGTCGGCAGGTTCCGTCACCGTTCGATTGGAACACCAGGCCCGTGCTGTAGCGGATCACCGCACCGCAACGGGAGCAGACTCCGTCTACATAATTGTGTCCCAGGGCAGAAATTTCTCTCGTTTGCTTTTCGCTGCAATTTTGGCAAGACAGGGTTTCAACACCGCCGCTTTCGCATTTTGCGGGGGTGGTAGCAACCCAATCGCCCCAAGTGTGACCTGTTGCTTCAATTTCATATTGCTCTACAAGGACCTTACCGCAGAAGGCGCAATATTTACCCTCGGTAAGTCCCGTTGCGGTACAAGTGGGAGCAATGTATTCGTCGATCGCCTCGGTGTGTCCTGTGGGAGCGGTTGCGCGGGTTTGGTTGCCGCCGCACACGGAGCAGACCTGCTTTTCCTCGCCCCAATCCTCACAGCCTGCGGGAACGGATACCGACCAATCGCCCCAAGCGTGTCCCGTTGCGGGAATATCCTGTGTTTGCTTGCCTTGGCAGCCCGAGCAAGTTTTGGTTTCGGTGCCATTGCTCTCACAGCCTGCGGGAGTGGTAACGACCCACTCACCAAAGCTGTGCCCCGTAGCGGGAATATCCTGTGTTTGCTTGCCTTGGCAGTTCGAGCAGGTTTTGGTCTCGGTACCGTTGCTCTCACAGCCTGCAGGAGTAGTAACGATCCAATCTCCCCAAGAGTGCCCCGTTGCGGGGATCGATTGCTGAGATACGAGAATTTCGCCGCATCCCGCGCATTTCTTGCCCTCGGTCAGTCCCGATTCGGTGCAGGCGGCGTCCGTTGCGGGGAGTGTGATCTGCTCCCACTTGCTGTGGTCGTGTGCCAATGCGGCTACCACGTCGGTTTCAAATGTATCACAATTTGCGCAATTACGGCGCTTTTCACCGTTGGCACTTTCGGTGGGCTGCTTGGTAACCGTCCACTCGCCAAAGGAATGTCCTGTGGAAGGAATGGTTGTTTGAGAGAGCAATACTTTTTTACACGAAGCACAATGCTTGCCCTCGGTAAGTCCCGCATTGGTGCAATCGGGCGCTACTGCCGCGTCAATGACCTCGCTGTGTCCCCTTGCGGGAATGGAACGGGTTTCTCTTTCTCGGCAAATGGAACAAATGCGGACCTCCTCGCCCGTCTCCTCACAGCTTGAGGGAACGGTAACCGTCCACGATCCGAAGCTGTGACCCGTTGCGGGAATCGGACGGGTTTCGGTCTCTTTGCAAGCGGAGCAGACTCTGGTTTCCAAACCGTCGGTATTACCAACAGCAGGAACGCTGACCGTCCAGTCGCCAAAGCTGTGTCCCGTCGCGGCGATCTCCTGCGTGTCAACCGTTTTGCAAACGGAGCAGGTGCGAACCTGCTCGCCCTTAGTCTCACAGCCCGAGGGGGAGGTTACGTGCCATTCGCTGTATGAGTGACCTGTTGTGGCAATCTCGGTTTGCTTTGTCAATACCTTGTTGCAAACCGAGCAATGCTTGCCCTCGGTCAAGCCCGTTTCGGTACAGGTTGCCTCCTTTGCTGCATCGATCACCTCGGTGTGGCCATCGGTACATGGATCGATCACAACAGTTCCCGAGCCGTTTCCCGTGTCATTTTCGGTATCGTTGCTTTGATCCTTGTTCGGAGTATTGCTTTGACCGTTATTCGGATCGTTGTTTTCATTGCCGTTGGCATTCTCACCGTTGGTTGGCGGAGTTGCTGTGCTGTCCTCGCCGCATCCTGCGAGCGCAAACAGACATACACAGGTCAGAATGCAAATTGTAAGTAGCGTTAAAAGCGTCTTTTTCATAGTTTTCCTCTTGAAACAAATTTTAATTTGTACGGAACTGTCGTGACCTTCATTGTAACAGCTCTATTTTAGCATATCCTCTCGGTTTTGTAAACACATTTTATGAATATTTTTAAAATTATTGAAAGAAAAAATGCGACCCATATGCGTTGTGTTCTAAAGGACAGTTTTTTAAATCAATTAGCCATTGCATGGATGACCGCGACCAGAGGCTCCATCCGGGAGGGAGCTGTCGCCATAGGCGACAGAGGGAGGGTGCGTTACAATGTATTTTTCTCAAACTGAAAGAAACGCAGGCTCCTTCCGTCACGCTTCGCGTGCCACCTTCCTCCCGGAGGAAGGCTCATATAGACTCCTGCAAGTGCGCACCTACTCACCACTATTGTGGTGGTGCAATAAAAAATAGCCGATACGGAAACGAATCCATATCGGCTATTGTATTTTAGTACAAATTATTCTTTTTCCCAAACCATTTCAATAAACTTAAAGTCATCTACAATCGTTATACTACGTATCACTTCATCATCTTCACTGACATTAAGGTATCGCGGTTCGCCATTTTCTTTGGGCAATTCATAATAATAATAGTCGACTACCGATGATTTTGCATTTGCTTCACCAAACCGTTCTACAAATTCGGAAAAAGAGGAAGAGCTTTTAAGGAATTCTTTTACTTCCTCAACGTTTATTGTATGGGTTGTTGGCGTGTATCTATTAGGATAACCGTCGATTGTACGTATTTCACATCCAAGATTTTTCTCCGCGTGTAAATATAAGCCTTTTCGCTCAATCCATTGATCGTTGCTTTCTCTAAAAGCGCACATTTCATCAGCAGTATAAAATTCCAATTGAGTAATACCAACTTGCTTTTCATCGTAATGTTCGAACATCAGATCAATCCCAAAATAATAATAATTATCGCCTGAACGAACAGGAATAGTGGCGTCTGCGCTTGCCCAATTTCCCGGATCTCCAATATGCTCCCTTCCATGCATAGGAACATCCTCAAGATCGAATTCATCAGTAGGTCCACTATAAACAGATATTAGCGCAGCTATTTGTTCCTGTAAATTATCACTTTGTTCTCTTACTGCGGGAGAAAACAACTCATATATTGCAACGTTATCGCCGCTGTCCAAAGCTTCAAACAGCTTAGGCAAAACACTCTCAAATGCCTTTTCTTCATCGTTTGGAATATACACCAATCCGCAGGAAACTGTAGAAAAAAGCAAAGTCGCCAATAAGACAAAGGATATGGCTTTCTTAATGCATTTCATCATTTCAACCACCTTTCCCAAATTTGGATTCTACCCATAGTATATCACAAACGAGATATTCTGTCAAGAAAAACCACACAAGCATCACTACGAAGCAATTTAACCCATTACCCCAAAAAATATGCGTTGTGTCCTTTAGAACACAACGCATAGGTAGGTCGATTTTTTATTCTTATACCTTATACCAACAGATATTTCACTCCAGCCAGCGATTCGATGGAATCGGCACGGGGGGCATCGGAAAGTCCGTTGATGGAAGAAACCGAATCGATCGAGCGGTGATAGCGCTTGGCAACACTCCAAAGAGTATCGTTGGAGGCAGGATAGCAGACGGTATATACCGAACCGTGGCGCGAAAGTGCCTCACCGAAATGCGCTTCTCTGAGCATACGGATCTCGCTCTCTCCGCGTGTTGCCAACACCACTGCCAATTCAACGTCCACACCGATCCGCTCGGCATCGGCACGCGCCCGACAGGAGATCGCTTCCGCCGATACGCGCCAATCCTTCACGGGAATCTCTCCCCCGTCACATTCATATCGATATGGAATCTCAAATTCCTGTGCGGAGTATTCCTCGCCGTCGGTCAATATCACCTGACAGCGGCAATGCCCCGAAAGAATGTACTTTCCGCCCTCTTGCTCGGCACTCGGTGTGCTTGGAATTGCGTAAATATCAACGATATTAAGTCCCGAACGGATTCCCGCATCCTCCAAGGATTTCGTTGCGTTTACCGATACGTTTCCGCTGATGCACTTGATCGCGCGGGCAACCGAAACGGTGCTGTATTTGGTTTCGCAATCGGATTCTGTGGAGTAAATGTCACGTGTGAAGGAAACGTGGCGGTTGTGCTGTGCCTGCGTTTGCAAGCATACGCTGACCTCGCACAGAATGCGGTTTTCCTCTACCGTTACTTGAATATCGGAGCATATACCCGTGGCACAGCTGTCACAGTTCACTGCGGCCCCGTCGGTGGGAACGTCCTGCACGAAGGGGATCCTGCGCCACATGGTTTGCGGTACGCTCTTGTTTCCCTCGGTTTGTACCAACAGCTTGAGCGATACCTCGCCGCGACAGCAAACGATCCCGCTACCCGCAACCGTCTCTCCCACAAACACCTGTCCCTGTGCCG
This sequence comes from Clostridia bacterium, assembly GCA_017453335.1. The sequence continues at coordinate 35,546 of JAFTKI010000028.1, read as the reverse complement.
AGATCACGCGCAGATCTCCTGCTTTTGCATCACACAGAATTTCATCGGCAAGCGAGAGCGGTTCGCCTGTGCCAACCAGGATCTCGGCAGAATCGCAATGCCCGCAAAGACGCTGAATCGCGCTTTTTTCAGCACCCGATACCGTTTCCTCCAGAAAACGGGTTCCCCACATCCGCACACGGCTGCGCAAACGGCACTTGACCGAGAACTTGCGGGGAGCGATCACGCGCCCTACCGTATGCTCGGGTGTCAGCTCGCAATCGCAGGTGATCCCTTCGTTCCATTCGAAATCCGAGGTCATTTCCACGGGGATGCTGAAGTGATATTCTCCCGTTTCCTTTGTGCTGTACAGCTCACCGTCGTTGCCCGCATACAAAACGGTATAGCAGATCGTTCCCGTGAAGTCGGCGTTGCCTGCGCCGATATACCGTTCGGGCGGCAGAGGCGTTGCCTGTACACGCAACAGACGCTTGATCTCGGGCTGATAGTCGGGCAGAGAAAAATCCGACGACAATTCCAAGGCACTTTGCCGATCGCAAACAGGAGATTGGATCCGAACACCGCCTCGTTCCTCTTTGATGTAATTTTCCATATTCGTAGCTCCTTTGACTCAAAACTTGTGCTACATCCTATGCAAAGTCGGTTCGGAATATGCAAAAGGGAAGGGCGGTCACAACGGTGACCGCCCGTTCTTCAAACATTGTCGGCTTCGCCCGAGATATTTCTCATGGCGGTTCCAACGTGATACATCACACGCGATGCTCGTTTGACCGCTCTCAGCGTCCGCATCTTTTTGCTGTTATAAGCAAGCGCGGCAACGATCCCGATCAGCGTAGCTCCGCCGATCGCGCTGGCTGTTACCACAATCACCTTTGTGTTTACATGGCAGTTCATCTTGATACCTCCTGAATTCGGTTCACGCTTAGTATCTGCAAAAAATCTGCTCTTATGCTGCTTCAATCAATTTTTTGTGCTTTTTTCATGCGTGCATACAAAAAGGATGCCATCAAAAGCCCGCGGTTGTGGATTCGGTAGCCCGTGCGCCTGGAAACTCCGATGATGTCGGCGGCATGCTCGATGCTTTCGCCTTTGATATAATGAGAGTAAAGGATTATCTTTTCGCGTCCGTTTTTCATCGAGGAGATCAAAGAGCCGATCTCAAACATCCGTGCGCGCCAGAATGCCTCGTTTCCTGCCAGAACATCGGTGCATTCACATTCGTCCGCAAAGACCGATGCGCGCTTTCTTTCGTATTTTTTTAAATTCAGCATTTCCAGACAAAGCTGGTATCCGCACAAAAAATCGCGCACCTCCTCGATCGGATCTGTTATAGGAGGAGCGGCTTGTTCTGTCTGTACTTTTTCCTCGATCATGTTACCTCCCGTTTTCGTGTTCAAATCCCAATTTGAAAAGCCCCTCTGAAAACTCTGTTTCGCAAATCCGTATTAAAGATTCACCTTCGGAAAAACGCAAACAATATTCGCAATACGGAAATCCGTTTGCCACATAGTAGTCCTGCTCATGCAGGATTTGCTCTCCGCAAAGCACGCAGTGTAAGACCTTTTGATCGGAGCCGTTTTGGTGAAAATTGGGACATTTTGGGGGACATATTGCTGAATTACAAAGCTTACACACGGAAAATCACCTCTTTTTGATTCATTTGTGAAAATATTTTTTGATTGCTATTGACATTTGGATTGCAATTTTGTATAATGATATCGGGTATTATGATTATAACGCATTTCCGAAATAATGTCAAGACGTATTACGGAAATTCGTAACATTTGTAGATTTTGTACAAGAAACAGAACCCGAAAGTATTGATAAATTACAAAAGAGAAGGGGAACGGAGAATGGATTACCTCGCTTTTGAAAAGTTATTGAAAACACACCGAGTCAGCGTTTATCAGGTTGCAAAGGCAACCGGAATTTCGTCCTCCACGCTGTGCGATTGGAAGAATGGCAGATCAACGCCGAAGGCGGATAAGCTGGCAAGAATCGCCGATTATTTTTCGATCAGTCTGGATGAGTTGATGGGAACGGCAGAGGGGCGGCGCAGGACAGAGGCATCTTACCGCAATCTGCGTGCAAGCAAGATGGTGCCTGTGATCGGTGTGATTCGCGCAGGCTCACCGATCGTAACCGAGGAAACGCTCCTGGGACGTGAATTTGCCGATGTGAATGATATTGAAGATTATTTTTATCTGGTGGTGTGCGGAGACAGCATGATCAACTGCGGCATCGTGGACGGAAGCTACGTGCTGTTCCATAAGCAGCAGTATGCCGAAAACGGTGATATCGTGGCGTGTCTTGTGGATGGCGACAGTGCCACCGTCAAGCGTTTCCGCAAGCAGAACCACCGCATCATTCTGGAGCCCGAAAATGAGAAGTATTCTCCGATCGTGCTCTCGCCCGAGGATTTTGAGATCGGACGCGCGCGGATACTGGGCGTTGCTGTGGAAGCAAAAACGAAATTTTAAGCGGAGGCAAAAACCGAATGATCGCAATTTCCATCAATGATCTGTCGCTCAGCTTCGGAACGACCTCGATTCTGGAAAAGGTCTCATTTTCCTTGGAGGAAAACGACAAGCTGGGAATCATCGGAGTCAACGGATGCGGCAAATCCACGCTGTTCCGCTTGATTCTCGGGGAGGAAACTCCCACCGACGGCGGTGTATATATTTCAAAAGGAAAGACCGTTGGCGTTTTAACGCAGGCGGGTGCTTTCGACTGCGAGGATGCGGGACAAACGGTGCTGGAGCGGATGTATCGAGCCTTTCCGCACTTGCTTGCCGCCGAGGAAAAGCTTGCCCGCCTGGAAAAACAGCTTGCGAACGGTGACGCGCAAACCATTCGTGAGTATACCGATCTGCACGAAAAATACGTAGCCGACGGAGGCTTGGAATTTCGCGGCAGATGCGCATCGATCCTGCAGAAGCTGGGCTTTGACCGCGTTGCTATGGAGCAAACGGTAGACACGCTCAGCGGAGGTCAGCGCACACGCCTTGCCTTGGCGATCCAGCTCTCGCGCGAACCCGATATCCTGATGCTGGACGAGCCGACCAACCATTTGGATATTGCAACGCTTGCGTGGCTGGAAAGCTTCCTTGTGAACTACCCGAAGTGCGTGATGGTGATCTCGCACGACCGTTATTTTCTTGACCGTGTGACGGGCAAAACGCTTGCCATTGAAAATCACCGCGCCAAGCTGTACAACGGCGGATATACAAAGAGCATGGAGCAAAGACGCATTGACCGTGAGATCGCCGAGCGTCATTGGAAGAACCAACAGAGGGAGATCGCACGCCAGGAGGCGTATATCGCGCAGCAGCGTGCATGGAACCGCGAACGCAATATCATTGCCGCCGAGAGCCGACTCAAGCTGCTCGATAAAATGGAGCGTGTGGAGCGTCCCGAAAATGCGCCGAAGGGGATTCGGATGAAGTTTTCCGAGTCGCTGGCATCGGGAAACGACGTGCTGCAAGCCAGATCGATTTCCATGGCGTTTCCAAGCAGAGCGCTGTTTTCAAACCTGTCCTTTTTGATCAAACGGCGTGACCGTGTTCTGATTGTCGGTCCGAACGGGTGCGGAAAATCTACTTTGATCAAGCTGATTTTGGGGCAACTGGCACCAACGGGCGGTGTTCTGGAAACGGGGTACAATGTTTGTATCGGCTACTACGATCAGGAAAACCAGAATCTGACTCCCGAAAATACGGTGCTGGACGAGCTTTGGAATGCGTATCCCACCAAGACTGAGACCGAGATCCGCAACACACTGGCGCTGTTCCGCTTTGTGGGCGAGAGCGTGTTCAAGAGTGTTTCGGTGCTCAGCGGCGGAGAACGTGCAAGACTGACGCTGGCAAAGCTGATTCTGTCCGAGATGAATCTTTTGGTGCTGGACGAGCCGACCAACCACTTGGATATCGATTCGCGCGAGGCGTTGGAGAGCGCATTGGAGCAATTTGACGGCACGATTATCACGGTGTCTCACGACCGTTATCTGATCGATAAGCTGGCAACACGGATTTTGGAATTGAAGCCGGGCGCGCCCTTTGCGGGGGATCTTCTGGACTTCACGGTGGATAGACCGGGAAAAGCCTATACCGAGCTTCAGGAATACAAGGCGGCACGCATTGCCGAAGCCGAAGCATCGGAGGCTGACGGCGGCACGAAGCCTGTGGTGCAAAGCAGTGCAAAAGAGCAATATCTGAAGAACAAGCAAGCCGCGGCAGATGCGCGCAAGAAAAAAGCGCAGATCGAGCGATTGAAAAAGGAATGTGATGCGCTGGAGACCGAGCTTTCCTCCATCGAAGAGGAGTTGTTCGGTGACGCGGCATCGGATTACGTTCGCGCGGCAGAGCTGGACGCACGCAAAAACGAAGTGGAAGAACGCTTGATGGAGATCTATGAAGCGTTGGAAGAAGCAGAGGCGGAGTAAATGAACAAGAACCCCGACAGAAAATCTGTCGAGGTTCTTTTTTAAATTAGGTGATTTATTTAACGGATGCGATGCATCCTACACCTCATCCGCCTCGTTCCTCGGCACCTTTTCCTCCAGGAGAAGGCTCTCAAAGTTTCTGCCTCTTGGAAATTTAATTTATCAGTTATAAAGAAGATCATGATAAAAACATGCTTTAACCAAACTGAACGAGTGATCCTCGAAAGCCTTCTCCTTGAGGAGAAGGTGGCACGAGCTTGCGAGTGACGGATGAGGTGTAATTCGTAAAGTTTTTTAAAGATTGATAATAAAAAGTACTGTCAATGAGAAGTTCTCATCAGCAGTACTTTTATCTTTTGATATTTAAGAGATTTTCTTCTGTAAAAATTCAATCAGCTCGTCAAAGTCGCCGTGGGGAAATTGGTTGATGTCGGTATCGTGGCGATTGAGCAGACAATCGGTCAGCAGAAAGACCTCCATGCCAAGCTTGCCCGCAACCATGTCCTCGTCCACGTCATTTCCAACCATCAAGCACTCCTCGGGACGTGCGCCGATCTTTTCCAGAATGGCACTGTAGTAGGCGGGGTTGGGCTTGCAATAGCCGAAATTTTCATAGGTGGTATAGAAGATAAAATCCTCGGTGCTCAGTCCTGCCCACGCAATACGCTTTTGGGTGGCAATGGCAGGGAAGATCGGATTGGTGGCAAGCACTGCGGGGATCTTCTTTTCGTGTAGCATATCGATGATTTGACGTGCGCGGGGATCACGGGGGCAAACCGTCGCGATGCTGTCAAAATCTTCTTCATAGAATGCGGCAAAGTGGGGCTCGTCCACTCTGGCATTTTTGCCGATGACCTTCTCAAAGGCATCCCAAAACACGTCCTCGTTGGTGCGTGAGCCGTCATTCTTCACCATTTCCTTCACGCCCGCCCAAATGGTGGCGATCAGTGCCTTGGGCTCGTATCCGTGCGGTGCCAGCTTTTTGCAAAGACCGCCGAAATAAGCATCGTTAAAGCGTTCATCCATCGGCAACAGCGTGCCGTCCAGATCGAAAAAAACATATTTGATGGGCATACTATCTCCTTTTAGACCGTTACCGCTTCTCGCTCGGGCTTCTTTTCGGTCGTGTGTTGTTTTTCCTCTTGTGCCTCCATTGCGTCACGCGCGTTTGCCAGGAGCAGCTTCAAGCGGTTTTCTTGGTTGACCTGTGTAGCTCCCGGGTCGTAGTCGATGGCAACGATGTTGACGTGCGGAAGCTTTTCCTTGATGGGCTTCATCATGCCCTTGCCGCAGATATGGTTGGGGAGACAGCCAAAGGGCTGTGTGCAAACAATGTTGTTCACGCCGCTCTCGGCAAGCTCCAGCATCTCGGCGGTCAACAGCCAGCCCTCACCCATCTTGGTTCCGTGGTGGATGTATCCCTCGATCAGCGATGCGGTATGAGGGAAGGGTGTGGGCGTGTTGAAGTTGCTTTCCTCGCGGATGATGTCGATCATATCCCGGATCTTGCGGTTGAGGAATTTATAAGCAATCGAATAGATCTTTGCCGTTGTCTTGTGCATACCGTAAAGGCGGGCATCCTCAATGTTATCGTATACCGTATACAAACAGAAATCCACAAGTCCCGGAACCACGACCTCGGCACCCTCTCGTACCAGGAATTCCTCCAGACGGTTGTTTCCGAGCGGCGAGTATTTCACAAAGATCTCGCCAACGATTCCCACGCGCGGCTTTTTGGTACGTACACAGGGAATTGCGGCAAACGCGCGGACGATCTTGCGGTAATTTTTCTTTACTCTGCGGTAGGAAACCATCTTTTTGTGTGCCATTTCATCGGCAAGCTCGTGCGTCAATCGCTCTGCCAATGCCTCGCTCTCCCCCTTGTTGACCTCATAAGGGATGCACTGGTTTTTCAGAAGCATCAACAGGTCAGCATAAAGAACCGAGTATACCATGCGGTGCCATACACCGAGAGACAGCTGAAATCCGGGATGCTTTTCGATTCCCGCCAAGCTGAAGGAAATTACGGGAACGTAGCCGTAGCCCGCCTTTTGCAATGCCTTTCGCAACAGCGAGATGTAGTTGGAGGCGCGGCATCCGCCACCCGTCTGGAAGAGGATGAGCGCGACCTTGTGTGGATCATACTTTCCGCTTTGAATGGCGTTGATAAACTGTCCGATGACCAGAAGAGCGGGGTAGCAGGTATCGTTGTGAACGTATTTCAGTCCCGTATCTGCGATCTCGTGTCCGTCGGTGCGCAACAGGTCGATCTTATATCCGTAGTTCGAAAGAACCTGCAGGATCAGTTCAAAATGCATGGGCAGCATATTGGGCGCCAGAATGACGTATTCTTTTTTCATTTCCTTGGTAAAGGGAATGTAATTGTTTTCCATAAAAAGCTCCTTTCAAAAGGATCTCGGTCTTATTGCTCCAGCGCGCCCAGAAGACTGCGCAAGCGAATACGAACCGCACCGAGGTTGGTGATCTCATCGATCTTGATCTGCGTGTAGTATTTTCCCTTATCTTCAAGAATCGAGCGGATCTCGTCGGTGGTGATGGCGTCTACACCGCAACCGAAGGAAACAAGCTGAACCAGCTCGGTATTCTGATGCTGGGTGGCATAGCGAGCGGCGCGGTAAAGACGGGCGTGATACGTCCATTGGTTGAGAACGTGTACGGGCTGACGCTCGGTCAGATGACAGATAGCGTCCTCGCTGACCACAACGAAGCCGAGAGAGACCGCCAGCTTGTCGATACCGTGACCGATCTCGGGATCAATGTGATAGGGACGGCCTGCAAGGATCATCACGCGCTTGCCGTTCTTTTTGGCATAATCCACCGCGTATTCACCCTCGCGGCGAACCGCGCTCATAAAGGCATCGTAGGAAGCGCGCGCCGCCTTGATGGCAAGCTTCACTTCCTTCTTGGTCAGATCGGGATAATCGGGCTGAAGGTATCCGTAGATCTCCTTTGCCAGCTCACGGTCGTTGTTGATGTTCAGATAGGGATACAGGAATTTGACCTTTCTCAGATTCTCCACGTTGCCTGCCAGAAGCTCGGAATAATATGCCACAACGGGGCAGTTGTAGCAGTTGTCTGCACTCTTTTCGTCCACGTTGTAGGTCAGGCATGGGTAGAAGATGCTGTCAACGCCTGCTTCAACCAGCTCCTCGATATGACCGTGCATCAGCTTGGCGGGATAGCAAGCGGTATCGGACGGGATCGAGAACTGTCCCTTTTCATAGGTGTGGCGCGTGGATTGCTCGGATGCCTTGACCGCAAAGCCCAAGGCGGTAAAGAGACCGTGCCAGAAGGGGTACAGCTCGTACATACCGAGTGCCATCGGGATACCCATTGTTCCGCGGCGGGCAGGGCCGGGCGTCAGATTTTTCAGATAAGCGCGCTTGAAGGCGTGCAGATTGGGAATGCTTTCGCTTTTGGATGTATCGTAGCCCAAGCCGCGCTCACATTGGTTGCCCGAAATAAAGCGCTTGTTGCCGCCGAAACGGTTAACGGTCAAGCGGCAATGGTTGGTACAGCCGTTGCAGGTCGCCGCTTTTGCGCTGTGCTCAAAATTTTTCAGGGCTTCGGGCGTGATCAGCGTGCTTTCCGAAAGCTTTTGCGCGTAAAGAGCCGCACCGTAAGCACCCATCAAGCCTGCAATGGCGGGACGGATGACCTCTTTGCCAAGCTCACGCTCAAAGGCGCGCAAAACGGCATCGTTGTAGAAGGTGCCGCCCTGAACGACCACGTTCTCGCCCAACTCGTCCGCAGATCCCGCGCGAATGACCTTGTAGATCGCGTTTTTCACAACACTGACCGAAAGTCCTGCCGAAATGTCCTCAACGGTCGCGCCATCCTTTTGCGACTGCTTGACCGAGGAATTCATAAATACGGTACAACGGCTTCCCAGATCCACGGGAGCCTTTGCGAAAAGTCCGCGCTTGGCAAACTCCGCAATATCATAGCCCATGGATTTTGCAAAGGTCTCAACGAAGGAGCCGCATCCCGACGAGCAAGCCTCGTTGAGCATGATGCTGTCGATAGCTCCTGCGCGAATACGGAAGCATTTGATGTCCTGACCGCCGATGTCGAGAATAAAATCGACATTGGGACGGAAGAATTTTGCGGCGGTGTAGTGCGCGATGGTTTCCACCACGCCAAGATCAACGCCGAATGCCGCGCGGATCAGCTCTTCGCCGTATCCCGTGACCGCGCTTCCCGTAATGCGGATGCGGTCGCCGCACAGCTCATAAATATCCTGCAATTGCTCGCGCACCACCTCAACAGGGTTGCCGAGGTTGGATGCGTAATAGGAAAAGAGAATTTCATTGCTTTTGGAAAGCAGAACCAGCTTTGTTGTGGTGCTTCCGCAGTCGATGCCAAGCGTTGCGTCGCCTTGGTAGGTCGAAACATCGGCTTGCGCAACCGTTGCCTTTGCGTGACGGTCGGAAAAGACCTTGTATTCCTCTTCGGTTTCAAACAAAGGGGGCATACGGCTGATGATCGGTGCTTGATTCAAGCTTTCGCGGATCGATTCGCACAGTCGATCCAATCGAATGGGCGATGCGTTCTTTTCGGCGTACAGAGATGCACCGAGCGCAACGGCAAAGCGACCGTCCTCGGGAAAGATCGCATCCTCGTCCGAAAGCTCCAGCGTTTTTTGGAAACGCTCCTGCAATCCCTTGCAATAATAGAGCGGTCCGCCCAAAAACAGCACCTTGCCCGTGATCTTTCTGCCGCGCGCAAGACCTGCGATGGTCTGATTGACCACCGCCTGGTAGATGCTGGCGGCAATATCCTCTTTGCGTGCGCCTTGGTTCAGAAGCGGCTGAATATCGGTTTTTGCAAATACGCCGCAACGCGATGCGATGGGGTAGATGCGCTTGTATTCCAGACTCAGGCGATCCATTTCGTCCACTGTGACATTCAGCAACGTTGCCATCTGGTCGATAAACGCACCTGTACCGCCTGCGCAAGAGCCGTTCATACGCTCGTCGGTACCGCCCTCAAAGAAGATGATCTTTGCATCCTCACCGCCAAGCTCAATGACAGAGGATGTATCGGGAGCCAGCTTTTTAACCGCTTCTCCCGTTGCAAAGACCTCCTGTACGAAGGTCAGTCCCGCGCTTTGCGCAAGTCCCAGACCTGCCGAGCCCGAAATGGCAACGGTCAGCTCCTCGCTGTCGGTAACGCCGGGCATAGCGGCAAGCATCTCCAAGGTCTTTTGACGAACCTGCGAAAAATGTCGCTCATATTTTTCATACAAAACTCGGTCACCCTCGCGAAGCACCAGCTTTGCTGTGGTGGAGCCGATATCGATACCAAGTGTTTTCATGTTTTTTTCACCTGCTTTTCTTGGTTTTCGAGAAATATTTTCTGTTTATTATATCAAAAGGATGTGAACTCAATATGAATAATAGGAAGAAAAAGATTTCTTAATGCCCCCTGTGTAATGAAAGGAGGCTCGCAAAGCGAGACGGAGAGGGGGAGGAGTCCTTTTTTAAAAAGACTCCTCCCCCAAAAAAATAATCCTTCTATCATCAAGATCTTCTGATACCGTTGGTATCGGAAAATTTATCCTTGCGCATTCGGAAGAACATGGAATACAGGGCTTTGCCGTTGAAGGGGATCAAGGGATACAGATACGAACGCTTTCCGTTTGCGGTCTTGTTGGTGGCAAGCAAGACAATGCAAGCCGCCGCACCGACCGCAAAGCCGATCCCGCCAAAGAGCTGGATCAAAACGAGCAGACCGATCCGCATGAATTTGAAGGCATATCCCAATTGATAGCTTCGTTGCGAGAAATTTGCGATTGCAACAAACGCCATATAAAGAATGACCTCCGGGATCAGCCAGCCAACGCCCACCGCAAAATCGCCAAGGATCAAGCCGCCCACCACCGACAGCGAGTTGGAGAGCATATTCGGTGTGTTCATGGATGCCATGCGCAAGCCATCGATCATAAACTCAACCAATATCAGTTGTACGAAAATGGGGATTTTTCCCGTGGATTCGGGAAGCACAAAGGTCAGCCACGAGGGTGTCAGCGATGGATTTTCGGTAAAAAAGAACCACACGGGTACCAAAAACAGCGTTGCCCAGAAGACCAGATGCCGCACCATGCGGATATAAGTCCCCGTCAAAGGCGGAAAATAAAAGTCGTTGGTTTCCTGCATGAAGTCGAAGATCGTGCTTGGAAAGATCATGATTTCGGGCGAGTTATCGATCACCACCAACACGCTTCCCTCCAACACCTGCGCCGCCGCTACGTCGGGACGCTCGGTGTAACGGATCTTGGGGAAGGGATTGTACCACTTGTCGCGGATCAATAGCTCTGCCAGCGATTCATGTCCCATTGTCAAGGCTCCCGTTTCGATCTTGCGCAATCTGTCCTGCAAAAATTTGACGTACCCCGGGTCTGCCTGCCCATCCAGATAGCACAGCACCACGTCACTTTTGCTCCGTGAGCCGACCGTAAAGTACTGCATCGTCAGCGCGGGATCGCGTACACGGCGGCGAATGAGCGCGGTATTGAACACCAGCGTTTCCACAAATCCATCGCGCGATCCCATCATCACGCGGTCGCTTTCGGGCTCATCCACCGAGCGCGTGGGATAAGTGCGCGAATCAATGACGATGGCATAACGACCAAAGGTCTCGCCCAAGATCAAACTGGTTCCCGAAAGCAGCATTTGCACCATTTTCTCGCCGCTGTCGGTCACCTCTGCCTCTACATACGGCACGTGATGCTCACAGAAAAAGCGCGCTGCAGCATCGGGGGAGTTTTCTTTCGGCTCTCCCAAGCCCTTGAGCGACAGAAAATAGATCATCAGCTTGTTCATCGAGCCGCCGTCTACAAATCCGTCGATATAATACAGCGTGATCTCCTGTTTGCCAAGATACAGTATTTTTTTGATGATATCAAAATTTTCGTTCACGCGTAGCGTCTCATCCGCACGGCGGACATTTTCACGGTAATCTTCACACAATTCCAGCATATTACACCTCGAAAATTGATTGCTCTTATCTTTCCCGAATTTTGCGATCTCTATACCAAAACCAACGCGTATTCGGTCTTTTTGAGGCTTTCTCCGCATATACTGTACAAAAATGCGATGATCACGCGACAGATTCTTTGTCTGCCGCGTGCTGTAAAGAAAGGATTGAAAGAAGTACCATGAATATAAAGTATCTGCCCGAGGGTGCGCTTTTGAATACTCCCGAAAACTGCGAATTGCTTGCCACGCCCGCAGGCTTGGAGCGTGCCATGCAAAACGGCGTGATCGTTGAAGGGCGCGTTACGCTGTGTGACAACGATCTTTGTCTGCACGTTGATCTTGGCTGTGCGCAGGGGATCCTTGCCGCCGAGGAGGTTCTGTTTTGCCGTGCGGGAGAAACAAGAAAAGATATTGCCATTATTTCGCGTGTCGGGAAGCCCGTAGCCGTTCGGATTCTTGCCTTGGAGATGCGAAACGGACGCCTTGTGGCGATCCTCTCGCGCCGCCTTGCACAAAAGGAGCGTCTTTCCAATCTTCTCGCAACCGCATGCCCGGGAGATCTGATTCGCGCAAAGGTCACTCACCTGGAGCCGTTCGGGGCATTTTTGGATATCGGTTGCGGAGTGGCATCGCTTTTGTCGGTGGATTGCATTTCGGTGTCAAGGATCGCTCACCCGCGCGACCGCCTGTGCAACGGAACCGAGCTTACGGTAGTTATCAAGAGCATTGACCGAGAAAGCGGTCGGATCTACGTTACCCTGCGTGAGCTTTTGGGAACGTGGGAGGAAAACGCCGCCGCGTTTGAGGTGGGGCAGACCGTAACGGGGATCATCCGAAGCGTGGAGCCGTACGGCGTATTTATCGAGCTGGCTCCCAACCTTGCGGGGCTTGCCGAATTGCGTGAGGACAATGGCGAGGAGGTCTCCAAAAAGATCGGACAGACCGCCGCGGTGTACATCAAGAGCATCGTTCCCGAGCGAATGAAGATCAAGCTGATTCTGATCGATATTTCGGAGATCCGCGCACCGCGGTCTTTGCTGAAATTTTATATCAATCCCAATGAGGTAACGCATCTTTCACATTGGCGGTACTCGCCCGCAAGCTCCTCACGCGTGATCGAGAGCAATTTTGATCCCTGTACTTGATAAAAAATTACATTTTTAAAAGCTTTTGGGGCTGATTCATTCAGCGCAGAACAAAAGCCACGGAGTAGGAAAAAGAAAAAACAACTGAAAAAACAACTGATTTTTACAATTTTTTCTTAGAATGTTGAAATCCGCCGACAAAAAATCGGCGGATTTCCTCGTTTTATGTGGCTTTTTAGCCGCGCTTTGCCTCTCTGCCGTACCTTTGTACGGCGACAAGCGGCAAATCACGTCTTCTGCATCTGAATGACTCAGCCCCAAAAAATATTGATTCTCAATCAAACATTTTTGCCAAGCGGCAAGCGCGGGCGTAGGCCTCTTTGAGGTAGGCATCACAGCCCATTTCGCGGTAGCGGTCGTTTTCGGTGCGATTCGGTTTGCTTTTTACGGTCAATTCAAACATCAAGGGATCGGAGAAATCGGTTGCCTTGACGCGTTTTACAAAGCTATCGAAATCAACCCTTCCGTCCCACGGCAGAACGTGCAGGTCATCATGCCAGAAGATCGATTCTCCCGAAATTCCGAGGTTATCATCGATATGAGTAGCGATCAGCTTTTCGCCGTACTTGGAGATCAGATCGTGACCGTAGTTATAGCAAAGCTCGTGTCCCGAGTCAATGCAAAAGCCCGTAGCGGGATGATCCCAAAAGGCTTTCAGCACAGCGTCCAGATAGATCTCGCCCTCGGTGTTCTCAAAGGCAACGCGAACGCCTTTTTCTGCGGCGAAATCAAGCAGCTTTTTGATTCGCGCAAGACCGATCTCGGTAGGCTTTTTTTCTTTGTCAAATCCCTTGTAAACGTGGCAGACTACGATCGGAATGTCGTTTTTAGCGGCGTCTTCCACACACGCCAGTTGTGTTCCAAGCACCCAATCGCCCAGCTCGTGGTCTTCCCATATATACTCGATTTTACTAAAGGGTGCGTGAATAAAGGGCATTTCAAGCCCAAGTGCCAGTGATTCTGCCTTCCAAGCGGCAAGCGGACAATCGTCGTACCAGCTTACAAACACCGCATCAAAGCCTGCATCGCGGATGCGAGCCATCATTTCGGGAACTTCGATTCCAAATCCGATTTCCGCGTTGATTCCGATTTTTCTCATAAATGCTATATTACCTTTCATCAAATTATTTCACGGCGGGGAGAGGCTCTTCCACGATCCCGCTGCGTAAGCGGTAGCCGATACCGCGACGGTTGACGATCAAGGGCTGTAAGCCGAGTTCTTTTGCGTGGCGGTTAATACGTGCGATCTGTACGGTCAGATTTTGTTTGGATGCGTTGCTGTCGAAATAGCACAGCTCCAACAGATCGTTGGGAGATGTGTAAGAAGGCCATCGATAAAACAGAAACCGCAAAAGCGCATGCTCCTTTGGAGAAAGCGGCAGGCGGTAACCCATATACAGCGTTTCCTCGGGAGCGTTTCCAACCGACAGGCAATAGGTGGAAAGCTGATGCGCACGGTAGCTGCAGTTCTGTGTGCAAAAGTCCAGGGCGTCTGCAAGCAGTGCTTTTTCATTGACTTCACGCAGCAGCCGATTGATCTCCATAGAGGGAACAGCGGCTTCGGTTACGATCGCGGCAATCGGCATTTGCGGATAGTCTTCTCGCAGCAGCGCGCAGAGCCGTTCCCCCGAGGGCAATTTGCCCACGCAATCCAGCAATACGCCGCCTGTATCCTTCTTACGAACCGTTTTCTCTGCCTGCTCATAAGAGGTGATGTAAACGAACACGCCGTGCTCGTTCAAGCTTTTTACAAGCGCGGCACGGCGTGTTGGTTGTGTTGTTACCAAAACGAGCATCGGTCAGTCTTTCTCGTAGGTGATAAACTTCATATAGTTGATGGTGATGTCGTGAACGGGAGAGGAGACCTCGTTATTCATATTCGGATTGGCAACTACCTCGGTCTCGGCGATGGCATCAACCGTTTCCATACCGTACACTATGTAACCAAAGGATGCATAATTGGCATCAAGTTCTATTGTATCCTTGTGTACAATAAAGAACTGCGAGGTTGCCGAGTTCTTATCCGTTGCGGTTCTTGCCATCGAGACCACGCCGCGAATATGCTCAAGGTTGTTGACAAAACCGTTGTTGGTAAACTCACCTTGAATCGGCGTGAGCGATGCTTCACCCGTAGCACTTCCGCCTTGGATCATAAAATCCTTCACCACACGGTGGAAGGAGGAGCCGTTATAGAATCCTTTTTTCACCAGGTCCTGGAAATTCTTTACTGTGGTAGGCGCAACCTCGTCAAACAAACGAATCACGATATTTCCCGTTTGGCGGGCGCCGTCTGCATCGGTGTAGGTCACACTCATCTGGACATAGTTGGTGATCTCTTCGGTTTCCGTAAAGGAGTTCAGCTCAATATCGGAAAAATCCAGATCGTCCATGGTAGGCTCGGGACCGGCATTCGACGAATTGATGGAATCGTTATTGTTGGGGGCGCTTGTGTCGGTATCCGCAGGGTTGTTCAAAAGCAGGATCAGGAGAGCTATAACTGCGCACACGACCAGTGCCGATGCAACGATCAGGAGCGTCATTTTTGTTTGGCGCTTTTTGGCGTCCTTTTGCTTTTGTCGCAAGTCATTTCGAAATTGTCTGAGCTGTTCGGCATTATTTGAGTTTGATTGTTTTCCCATATTTTATCTGTCCTTTCTTGGGTATCACATAAAATTGTATCAAAAAAAGCGTGCTTTGTCAAGGTTTTCTGTGCTTTTGAGAAATAATTTACAATCTGCGCGGATAAAATAGTGAAAAGGGGACAAGGAGGCGATGCTTTATGGAGAAGAGCGTATGGGAAAAATGGGCGGCGATGCTGATCTGCATTGCTTTTTTGGCATTTGCTGTGATCATGGGATTCCGATATCTGTTTCCCGTTTTGCTTCCGTTTCTGATTGCGTGGGGGCTCTCTTTGGTGATCCGTCCTTTGGCGGGCAAGCTTTCCGTGCGGTTGAGGCTTCCGAAAAAGCTGTGTGCCACCCTGTTGCTGTTGCTCTTTCTCGGTCTGCTTTTTGCAATCATTTGGCTGTCTATCGACCGATTGGCGGCGGAATTGGGGGAGTTTGTAAACAACTTCTTGGACCGATCCTCTGACGGTGCGGAAGAAAATCGTGACTTTTTTGCGTTTGCGGCAGAGAAGATCCCGTTTTTGGCACGTTTTTCTGCCTATCGGGAGGAGATCAACCAACTGCTTGCCGATTCGGTTTCGGGGGTGATGGTCACCCTGTCGGCTGAGCTGCCGAATCTGATCGCATCGTTGCTTTCGGCGCTGCCTGATCTTTTGTTTGTTGTTCTGATCACCGTGATATCGGGATTTTATTTTTGCACGTCCGAGAACGATCTGCTTCACTCGTTGGTTCTTTGCTTGCCCGTTTCAGTGCAAAAGCGTCTGCCCGTGTGGAAAGGGCGGATCAAGACGTTTTCGTGGCGTTTTCTGAGAGCTTATCTGTTGCTTCTTCTCCTGACCTTTGCCTTGCTGCTGGCAGGCTTTCTGATCCTGCGCCAGAAGTATGCCTTTTTGCTTGCGTTGGTGATTGCGTTGGTGGATCTTTTGCCTGTTCTCGGCGTGGGAACCGTGCTGGTTCCTTGGGCGTGTATTGCATTTGTAAGCCGCCAATATTTTTTCGGTGTTGGGCTGCTGATCTTATATGTGGTCGTTTTGGTGGTTCGTCAGGTCGTGGAGCCGAAGGTTCTTGGAAAAAGTTTGGCCTTCATCCTGTTTTTGCGCTGTTTGCAACCTTTGCGGGGTGGTATCTGTTTGGCTTTTTGGGAATGTTGATCTCACCGATCGTTGCCGTTTTGATAAAGCTGTTGCTGGAATCGGGCAAAACAGAGAAGCTTTTGTAAGTTTTATTTTATGAATAATTTTAATTTTTTTGAAATAAATGAAAAGAGGTTGCAATTTTTAAACAACTATGGTATAATAAAGTTTAGAAAATTTTTGCGTTTTTTGTGAATGAAGTGTGATTTGAGAAAAGGATTTGAAAATGAGTTTAAAAAATGCTTTTGCTTATTATAAGGATCTGCGGCCTTCCAATATCAGATCCGCCAAGTATAAGCACCTTTTATTGCTTTTGTATTGGCCCGTGTACGGTCTGTTTTTTTTGACTGTTGAGCGTATATGGCCGATTATTTGGAAAGCAATTACGGGATCCCCCTTGATCTATCAGGATGTTTTTTGCTCGTGGGATAATTACATTCCGCTTTGCGAATGGTTTTTGATCCCGTATTGGTTCTGGTTCGTTTTTTTGGTGGGGATCATGCTTTACGGTTTGCTGTTTGATATTCAGGCATTCCGTTATTTTTCCTGGTTTGTGATCTTCAGCTATACCTTCACCATTATTCTGTATTTTCTGTGGCCCAATCAGCAATCGCTGCGTCCTACCGATTTTCCGCGTGACAATATCCTGATAGACTGTGTCCGCGGGCTGTATTCGTTCGATACCAACACGAACGTGTGTCCGTCGATCCACGTGCTGGGTTCCTTTGCCGTGTGCTTTGCGGGACTACATAGCAAGTATTTGAGCGGATGGGGCTGGAAGCTCTTTTTCATTGTTACAACTCTGCTCATCACCCTGTCCACCGTGTTTTTGAGACAGCACTCGGTAATCGACGTTTTTGCCGCACTCGGCGTTTGCGCGGTCTGCTATCCGTTGGTCTTTTGTTGGATCTGTAAGCCGTCCGAGAACGACGCGACCATTCCCGAGGCATAGGAGGACGGTCAGTGGCATTTCTTTACAGTGTATTATATGTTGCGGGCTTGGGGATCGCGGCACATTTCATCGGCGAGGCTTTGCCCGCTCGGTGGCTGCGTTACGATCGGTTTCCTTGCCGACTCTACGCTTGGGAAAAAAACGGGAAAATATACAATAAGCTCCGCATACGGTCGTGGAAGTCTCATCTGCCCGATATGAGCCGTATCATGAAGGATATGGTGCCGAAACGGGTGGGAAGCTCGCCAACTGCTGAGCATATGTGGGTGCTGGTACGCGAGACCTGTCGCGCTGAGCTGACACACATCGGTCTTTGTATTCTTTCCCCTGTAATCTTTTTTTTCTGGTGGAACTGGGTTGGCATCCTTTTATCCGTTATCACGATTTTGTGTAACATTCCGTTTATTTTGATTCAAAGATATAACCGACCAGCCTTCGTATCGCTTGCAAAGCGCTTGGAGGCGCGAGAGGAGAAAAAACGAAATGCGAATACTGATTCTGTCGGCGAACACGGGGGGAGGGCATAACTCCACCGCAAAAGCGATTGCCGAGCAATTTGAAAAACAGGGAGTTTCCTGCGAGATAGCAGACTGCCTGTCATATATTTCGGAACGCGTTTCGGGCTTTATCAGCTGGGGACATTCCTACGTTTATCGGAAATGGCCGCGTCTGTTTGGCTTTGGCTACCGCTATGAAGAAAAGCATCCGCCGAAATTCATTTACAACAGATGCGCTAAGGGTGCCGATGGGTTGTACCAAAAGCTCCAAGAGGGCTTTGACGGCGTTGCTTGCGTGCATTCCTTTGCGGGGCTGATGATGGCGGCTGTGAAAGACAAATACACGGTGAACGTTCCGTTTTTCTTTGTTGCAACCGATTATACCTGCAGTCCCGGTGTTGCGGAGTCGGGGGCAGACCTGTATTTTGTTCCGCACAAGCTTCTGTTTGACGAATTTATCCGTGCGGGGATCTCAGCGGATAAATTGCAGGCAACGGGTATTCCGATCCTGGAGGTGTTTCACCAAAAAGCTGACAAGCAAGCGGCGCGCCGCGCTTTGGAATTGCCGCAGGATCAACGAATCGTCCTGCTGGGCGGCGGAAGCATGGGTGCGGGGAATCTGGGCAAGGAGGCGATGCGCTTGCTGGAGCGTTTACCGTCCGATACCTGCCTTTGTGTGCTGTGCGGAAAGAACCGCAAGGTGTACGACGCCCTGCGTGAGAAAGCAAACGAACGCCTGTTCGTTGTTTCCTTTACCAATGAAATGGCATCCTATATGTCGGCGGCGGACTTGTACATCACTAAGCCCGGGGGCTTGACCTCCACCGAAGCCATCGCCAAGCGATTGCCTGTGGTATTCATCAACGCCGTTCCCGGTTGTGAGACTCGGAATTTTAACTTTCTAATTGAAAACGGAGTAGCCTGCGGGGCAAGAAAATGGAAGTCCGCGCGTGAGCTGGTGATCAAACAGCTTTCCGATCCCAAGCTTTCCGAGCAATCGATAGGCCAAATGAACGCATTTATGCCGCATCAACCTGCAGAGCAGCTTTGCCGCCATATCGTTGACTATTTATCTAAATAAACACAAAGAACCCCTTGCACCGCGGTGCAAGGGGCTTTCTGTTGTTTGGTTGATTATACTTCGATCCAAGTGCCGTGTGCTGCTTCAGCCTTCAAGACTGCATCGCGAACACGCATAACCTCGCGGGTTTCGGCGGGATCAAAGGGATACTCACCGTTGGTTTCGAAGAAGGTGATGATCTTGCCCATCAATATGTTGAAGAAGGGGGAGGTGATCATCTTGTGGCGACCCTTACCGTCAGCCAGCTCGCCTGCTACGCTGTAGCCAAAGCCGGGCATATAGCAAAGGGTTGCGGTCTTACCCGAAACGGTTTCTGCATGGCAGAAGCGCATCTGAGATTTTGCTTCCATCATAACGCGCTTTACGGGATCCTGCAGGAGCGATACAGCGATCTCAATGATATGTACCGAATACTCGGGCAGGTTGGAGCCGCCGCCGGTTACCATCAGGTTGGTAACGCCCTCGAATTTCTCCAGCTCGGTTGCGCAACGGAGTGCGGAGGTGCTGAAGAACTTCGTGCCGTACTTTTCGCCCAGCTCAAACATTTCGTTTGCCTCTGCGCTGTTGGGAGCAAAGGTCTTATCGATAAAGGTGGGCTTGCCGTACTTCAATACGGTGCGTGCAAAGGGCAGGTGCTTTTCGGGGTCGGAGGGAGCGAGAACGATGATGTAATCACTCTTTTCGCAAAGCTCCTCAAGAGAAGAGCAAAGCTGTGCGCCGAACTTTTCGCACCACTGTGCGGAGGTTACACCGTCAATGGGGGAAACATCCAACTCAGCCCATGCATAGGCAACCTCATAATCGGTGCCCATTTCTTCGTTAACAGCCTTAAACCATACGGGATAGTTATTGGCATGCCACTCGCTCAGATAATAATCTACAAATCCAATCTTTTTCATCAGAATTTGATCTCCTTTTTCTGCTCTGCGGAAGCATAAAGAGCATCAAGCAGCTTTGCGCTTTCGAGAATGTTGTCGATATGCGTCTTGGTCTTCTCGCCGGTCAGGATCGCTTCCAGGAAAGCAGCATCCTCTTCGCGGTACATATTCGGGATATGGTAATCGTAAGTGGTGGTCTCCAGCGTTTCGCCATCGTAGAACTCGAATCTCTTACCGTAGGTCAAGCGAGCGCCGCCCTTGTCACCCATGAAGTCGATGAACATCTGATCCTTTTGGTTGATGTTCTCAGCCCATGCGCCGTTGAAGGAGATCGAAGCCTTATCGGTACGGATGTGACCGGTGATGTAGTCGTCAACGTCGTTGGTTCCGTTTTCAACGTCCTTGGTGTCCTCAGCCCACATGTTCTTGTACTTGTAGGACTTCATATCCTTTGCCATTTCGTTGTAAGCGTCGCAGGTCAGGGTTTCCAGCTTTGCTCCGCCCAGGATGTACAGGATCAGGTCGAGGAAGTGAATACCCCAGTCGATCAGAACGCCGCCGCCCGATTGCTCCTTGGTGGTGAATGCGCCGCCAAGACCGGGGATGGAACGGAAGGAACGGAAGGAGCAGTATACGTGGTAGATGTTACCGAACTTACCTGCACGGTTCATCTTTTCCAGCATTTCAACCGACTTGTGGTAACGGTTGCAAACGCCGATGTTCAGCATACGGTTCTGCTTTGCAGCCTCTGCAGCCATTTCGCAGGACAGCTTGTAGTTTACGGTGATGGGCTTCTCGCAAAGCACATGCTTGCCTGCGCGAAGAGCATCCATGGTAACGGTGTAGTGTGCATAGTTGGGGGTGAGTACCCAAACAGCCTCGACCTCGGGGTCAGCCAGTGCGATCTTATAGTCGGTGATGACCTGCTCGATGATCGGGAATTTTTCCTTTGCTGCTTCTGCCTTTTCAAGGATCAGATCGCAAGCATACTTGATACGTACGTTTTTGATTTCGCTGAGTGCGGGAAGATGTGCGTTATTTGCGATTCTTCCGCAACCGATAACAGCTACAACTCTCATAGTTTTCACCTAAACCTTTCTTTTTTTGAAAGACGGAGATTTCCGTTCATAAATTATTATATAATAGATTCCGAGAAAAGTAAATGTCTAATCTTTATATTAGGGTTACCATTTTTTTGTTTTTTTGCATATAGTTTGTCTTTTTTTTGGATTACAGATTCAGTGCGCGGCGGATTGCGACCAATGCGTAGGAAGCAAATCCGTGGTCGCGGCTTCCGTGGGGCTGGCGGTATTCCCACAGCGTTTCCGTGGTTTGTCCCATGTGACCGAAGAATCCGACTGCATCACGCAGCAAAAGCTGGTTTTCCTTCATTTTGATCAGTGCTTCCAATCGCAGGTAAGCACCGATGAAGGCATTGACAGGATGAATTTCGGGGTGAGAGGTACGGTCGGGCGTAAACTCCACGGTTACCAGATGCTTCAATTCAGCGTATCGTGCATCGTTGATGTCAAAGCCGCCGAACAGGATCGCATAATACTGGCAAGCCTCGGAGCAATCGTCCAGTCGCACGAGCTTTCCGTTTTCGTCGCGTACGGCGTGATCAAGGAAGACCTTGCCGTTGAAGGATTGCTCGATCGTTTTTGCACGAACCTCGTTTGCGCGGCGGAGGAGATTCTCATCTCCCATGATGCGCGATGCCGATTCCAGCACCTGTGCATATAGGAAATTGGTGGGGTAGTTGACGTCCAGCGTCCAGTTGTTTGCAACGCTCCACTCCACAAAGTTCCAGGAGGGCAGCTTTTCCAAGAGACCGTCTTCGTTTTCATAGCGTGCATAGAAATCCAGCAAGCCCTGTACACGGGGAAGGAACAGATCCTTGTACACCGCGCGATTGCGCTTGTGGAGGTATTCTTCAAGTTCAATAACGAACCACATCGACCACTGCGGAATGTATTTTCCTCTTCCCGCGTCCGGTACGTCTGCGGGGAAGCACATGGGGATCATGCCCTCGGGCAGATCGCCGTTTCCAACGTACAAGCGGTAGTTTTCAAGGAATGCATCCTCCACGGCGGTGCTTCCGAACAGCTCGTATTCGGTCTTTGCTGTGAAATAGGAGTCACAGAGCCAGCCCGCGCGCTCACGCGAGGGACAGTCCGAATAAACATCTACTGCATTGTGTGCATAAGTGCGGATAGCGGCATGGTAGAGCGACTGCAGCTCGGGAGAGAGCTCCTGCGGGATCTCGACCTTGCTGACGTCGTTCTGGAAAACTTTGACACCAAGCTTATTGAGCGTGACAGCGCCCTTCTTGACGCAAACGATCAGCCAACGGTAAACGTACGGCTCAAAGGTCATCACCTGCGATTGGCGGTCTGCGGGCAGAAGATATTCCAGGGCGTGATATCCGCTCATGTCGGTATATTCAAAGCGGTCGGGGCAGCCGTCCTCGGAAAATCCGATGATCAGGTCGCACTCTTTTTGTGCGGTTGCATCCAGGAACAAAAATCCCGTTTCGATCCGAGAAAGATCAAAGATCGCGTATTCGTTTTCGCCCAAGGAAACGGGGAGCTTCTCACCGCCTGCCGTTTTTGTCTGTGCCTGTCCGTAAACCCATTCGTAAGGACGGTACAGGATCGAATCGTCTTCAAAGTGTCCCCAATACTCGGACGGCACAAACGAAAAGAGCTTTTCCTTGGGGGGCTTTGCGGTATCGGTCGAAAGGGTGCCGCGCGAGCAGCTTTCGGTCAATGCAATGTCAGCGTAATAGGGGTAAGGTGCTGTGCGGGGCAGATAGGTGAGATTCAGGGGAAGAATCTCGGTCTCCACTTCTTTTTCCGCCGTTGCAAGTGCTTCTGCGTGCAGATCCCAGACCTCGGAAAAATGCCGTTGCACGGAATAGCGCATCACCTTTTGCAGCTTGGTATCGGGAAGCGTTGCCGTAAAATCGCGTCCCGTAAAGGCGAGTACCCGTCCGCGGGAGACTACCTCGGCACACAGGAAAGAGGGCTGGTATACCGTGGAGATCGAGCGGCAAGCGTATCCAATCACTTCAACGTATATTTCGTTCTTTCCGTCAACGTGGTAGGGATCCAGATCCAAAGCATCCACGCGCGCGTAATTGGCGGCGGTTCGAGCCGGGCCGAATGCCACAAACGTACCGTTTACAAACACGCGGTAGAAGGTGGCGGCGGTGATGTGTAGCCTTGCACCGCGCAACGATGGAAGTGTTGTACGAAAGGCTGCAAAGCGGTTGAGCTCGGTGGATCTTCCCTTGGGGAATATCGGTTTTGCTTTCATAAACATCGTTTTATCTCTCCTTTTTGCAAAAGTTTGGAAGAATTTGAAGCCAAAAATGAAAGATTTTGATCAGGTTTCAACATTTACTTCACCTATTGACAGACCATGGCAAAAATGATAAAATAATTGCAGATTCCCAAAGGTTGAAGTTTTTTTCAATTATACCACAGGATTGCAGAAGATGCAACAGTTGATTTTGACTTTTTGGGGGAGATTTTTAACGGCACAGCCGAGAAAGAAAGGATTTTAAATTATGGCAATCGTAACAATCATCGGCGCGGGCATGATGGGCTCCGCTTTGGCTTTTCCCGCAAGAGAAAACGGCAACGAGGTGCGCCTTGTGGGTACCCCTCTTGACCGTGAGATCATCGACACTTGTCGCAAGACCGACCGTCATCCCAAATTCAACCGCGATTTTCCCGCAGGTGTTAAATATTATCAGATCGAAGAGATGAGCGAGGCAGTAAAGGGTGCCGATATGGTGATCGGCGGAGTGAGCAGCTTTGGTGTGGATTGGTTCTCCGATGTGGTTCTTCCCGCACTTCCCGAGGATCTGCCCGTTCTTTCGGTCACCAAGGGACTGATGGACACCGAGGACGGCAAGCTGCTGACCTATCCCGAGCTGTGGGAGAAGAGACTGGCAGAAAAAGGCTTGACTCGTTGCATCAACGCCATCGGCGGTCCTTGCACCAGCTACGAGCTGGTTGCTCACGACCAGACCGAGGTAGCCTTCTGCGGTAAGGATATGAAGGTTCTGAAAATGTTCAAGAAGATCATGGCAACCGATTATTATCATATCAGCCTTTCCACCGATGTGGTGGGAATCGAGAGTGCGGTTGCACTCAAGAACGGCTATGCGCTGGGTATCGCGCTGACCATCGGTCTGAATCAAAAGGCGTTTGGTCTTGACAGCGAATTGCATTTCAACTCTCAGGCGGCTGTGTTCGGTCAGGCGGTTAAGGAAATGTCCCGTCTGCTTGATTACCAGGGTGCAGGTACGCTTGACAATCTGGCTGTGGGAGCGGGTGACCTGTACGTAACCGTTTACGGCGGACGTACCCGTTTGGTTGGTATTCTCTTGGGACGTGGCTTGAACATTGACGAAGCAAAGGCAGAGCTTAACGGCGTGACATTGGAGTCCTTGGTTGTAGCCGTTCGCGTGGCTCGCGCGGTCCGCAACCGCATCGAAGCAGGCGTTCTCAAGGAAGAGAACTTCCCCCTGCTGTTGCACATCGATGAGATTCTGACCAAGAAGATGGAAGTGAACATTCCTTGGGAATCCTTCACCTTTGAGTATTGATTATGAATTACTGGAAACAAAGCAAGAAAAATATTTATGTTGCGGCACATCGCGGCTGGAAGACCAAATATCCCGAGAATACCATTCCCGCGTTTCAAGCGGCATTGGATATTGGGGTTGACCAGCTTGAATGTGACGTGCGCGTGACCTACGACAACGAGCTTGTTGTGATCCACGATGCAACGGTTGACCGCACCACCAATGGAACGGGCAAGGTCTGCGAGAAAACGCTTGCCGAGCTGCGTTCTCTGGATGCGGGTATCCACATGGGAGAGCAATTCCGCGGTGTACAGATACCAACCTTTACCGAGTTCATGGAGCTGGTGAAGGATCATCCCACCATCACGCTGGACGTGGAGCTGAAGGAGTATCCCAGCCAGCCCGGCAATGAGGTGCGCGCCCTGGAGGTCTGTGACCGTGTGCTGAAAATGATCGATGACTACGGCTTTGCCGATCGCGTGGTGATCAATACATGGTCGAATCAGCTCAACGAATACATCTATAAGACCTACGGTAAGAAATACCGTCAGCACGTGTATTATCCGTTACCCGTGATGAAGGATAAGCCCACCATCGATCCTTATTCGTACGGCTATTGCA
Organism: Clostridia bacterium; assembly: GCA_017453335.1. Next base: position 10,573 of record JAFTKI010000028.1, on the reverse strand, counting down.
CCTGTATGTTCCGTTCCACCTTCCGCGATGTCAATATTGCGGAAAAGTGGGAGTTTGACCGCATGATGGCAATGGGCCCCGAGGCGTGGGCAGGAGCAGGCGTGAAGGACGAGCACGGTGTTGATCTGGCGATCGAAAGCGGTGCGACCTTGATTACCTGCAACAATCCCGACGAGATCCTTGCGATCTTGCGCCAAAAGGGCTATCACGATTGAATTTTTGAGAAGGGTTGAGTGATGGATCGTATTACGTATCAAAAAGAGCTTCCGCTGTACGGAAGCTATGATGTTGTAGTGTTGGGCGGTGGTCCTGCAGGCGTTTGTGCGGCAGTAGCGGCGGCTCGTATGGGTGCAAAAACACTGCTTGTGGAGTCTTATTCCACACTGGGCGGAATGGCAACGGGCGCGCTTGTCGGACCCTTGATGACGGTTTATGACCGCGACGGTGAGAAGCTGACGGTTGGCGGACTGTTCCGTGAGATCGTGGATCGCCTGAAAGCCTACGGTGCCGTGATCGAGCCCGAAGAGGTGGAAAACTCCAGCGTTTATACCTCGTTTATCGAAAAATATCACCGCCACGTCACGCCGTTTTCACCATATTATCTGGAGATCGTTCTGGATGAAATGGTGAGAGAGGCGGGCGTGGAGCTGCTTTGCTACACGCGCTTTACCGATTGTATCATGGACGGCGAGCGCATCCGCGCTGTTATGCTGTCTGCGCTGGAAGGACCAATCGCGGTAACGGCAAAAACCTATATTGATTGCACGGGTACGGCGGCAGTTGCCGAAAAGGCAGGTGTGCCGACCTACAAGGGCGATGAAGTGAGCGGTGTACCACAGCCGGGAACCTTGATGTTTGAATTGGGCGGCGTGGATGATGCGGCATACAAAGGCTACGGACAAAGACCGACACGTCCCGTGAAGGCTTACCGCACTCCCGAGAAGGGAAGATATACCGTCAATCACTATCACGTGTACAACGTCGATCAAGCCAACTCCAAAAGCTTGACCGATGCGCACAGCAAGGCGCGGTATCAGGTTTTGGATGCTCACCGTTTGCTCAAAACCGAAACGCCGGGTTTTGCTGAGAGCAAGCTTTTACAGGTGGCTTCGGTGTTGGGCGTGCGGGAAAGCCGCCATATCGAGGGAGAATACAAGATCACGGTGGAGGACGTGTCAAACGGCACGAAATTTGATGACCGTATCGCGGTTTACGGCTTTGGCATGGATGTACATGGCAGAAGCGAGGCGGAAAAGGGCAACTTCAAAATTGAGATTGCCGAGCGCTACTATATTCCGTATCGCAGTCTGATCCCGAAAAAATGCCAAAATCTTTTGGTAGCGGGGAAGACGCTTTCCTGTATGTCACAGGCGGTTGGCGGTATGCGCTGTATGCCTGCGGCAATGGCGATGGGACAGGCGGCTGGTGTTGCGTCTGCCATGGCGGTGAAGGACTCCGCTACGGTGCGCGACATTAACGTTCCTCTTTTGCAAAAAAATTTGGTGGAGCAAGGTGCTATTTTGGATTGATCGCAATAAAAACACGGGATACCGATGATTGGCGGTATCCCGTGTTTTATGTTATTTTATATATTTCATGCGGTGAAAATGTTCGGCGTAGCGCGCTTTTTGCGTGTCGATCACCTCGTCCGAGTTGATAAAATCGATGAATTCGCGCTCGGATACCCACTTGTAGTCGGTTACCTCGCTTTCTTGCAATCGGATCGAGTCCTTTTCACAGTTTGTGACACCGAAAAAACTGTGGCAGAAGCAGTTTTCATCGCGTGTCACGGCAAGCTCGTTGAATACAACCGAGGTGATTCCCGTTTCTTCAAACAACTCGCGTCTGACACAGGCGAGCGCATCCTCTCCCGCAAGTGCGCCGCCTCCTGCGGTCGCCTCGTAAAAGTTGGGATAAACGCGCTTGTTGGGAGAACGGCGCACCAAGAGATAGTCGCCGTCAATATGCCGCACCAGCACCTCTGAGCTCAGCAGATACTCGCCCTTGGGGATCGGATCGCATCTGCGGATCGTTTTTCCCGTTCGTTGTTCGTTTTCACCGTAAAGATCCATGATTTCCATGTGTTGTTCTCCTTGCCTGTTATTTCGATTTGTACGAAAACCGTAAAACCGAAGGTGTAATATTTGTGAAAATAAATCTTGAAAACAGTGTTGAATTTTGCTATAATTATAGCAAATTGTGCCGAAGGTGTCAAGGGAGACAATTATGAAAAAATTAACCGAAGGGAATATTTGGAAGAATTTTATCCTGTTTGCAATACCGCTTGTGCTCAGCGGCCTTTTGTCACGGGCCTATACCATGATCGACACCATGATTGCGGGACATTATCTGGGTGAGGTTGGACTTGCTGCGATTGGTGCGACTTCCTCTGTGATCGACCTTGTATCCTCGATATTTGCGGGGTATATGGTTGGATTCGGAATGTATATTGCGCGATTGTTCGGTGAAAACCAAAACGAGCGTATTTACCGCGGTGTTTGGGCGCATTTTGGCTTTTGTACTGTTCTGGTGCTGATCGTTTCTTCGTTAGCCGTTGTCTTTTGTGACCCCATTCTTCGGTTTTTGAATGTAGACGCTACGTTTTGGGAGGATGCAAAAACCTATTTTATCATCTACATATCGGGCTTTGTCATTTTTATGTTCAATTCCAATGCGATCTATCTTTTGGGTGCGTTTGGAGATAGCTCTTTCCCGTTTTATATGTCGATCCTTTCGGCAGTACTCAATATAGGCGGTAACATTCTTTCTGTCACGGTTCTGGAGCTGGGAATTGTGGGAATTGCATTCTCCTCGGTGTTGTCGGCAGCTGTTAGCACGGGCTTCTATATTTGGCGATATCGCAAGCTTTTCAAAAAGCTTTTGCCGAACGGGTGCCAAATGAAGTGGAGCTTAAAGGAAACCAAAAGGGCTTTGCCTTATTCGATTCCGCCTATTTTTCAGCAGGGTGCTATGTACATCTCGGGCTTGGTGCTCTCGCCTATGGTCAACTCGTTTGGAGAATCGGCAATCGCTTCCTATGTGGTCAGCTCTCAGATCCTGTCGCTGGTGAATACCATGTATTACAATTCCTCGCGTACCGTCAGCAACTACACGGCGCAGTGTCTGGGGTGTCCCTTTGAAGCAAACGAAAAGCGGCGGCGTTTGCGCAAGGGGGTGATGGTTGGTTTGGTGCAATCAATCGCTTTTATGTTGCTCATGCTGATCCCGTGCCTGATTTTCCCCGAGTTTATTGCTTCCGTCTTCTTCTCGGAGGGGAGCGCGGCGGAAAGTATCTCCCTTACGGTATATTTTGAACGGGTCTTCTTGCCGTTTGCACTCTTTAACGTGGTGAACAATATGTTCCACGGTATTTTCCGAGCAACAAAAGCAAAGAGCTTTTTGATCTTTTCCACCGTGTTTTCCTCGGTGGTGCGTATCGCGGTAAGCTATCCTCTCACTGCTATGCACGGTGTCAACGGATTTTGGGCGGGTATGGCAATCTCATGGATTGCGGAAGTGCTTCTTTTGCTCGTCATTTACACGAAGAACTGGTGGCTACCAAAGGAATTGCGCCCCGTGAAAGCATCAAAGTAAATATAAAAGAACGTCAACGAACCTCGTTTTGAGTGTCCGTTGACGTTTTTCTTTCCCAAAAGCTACCGAATTATAACCGCTGTATTGCTTACTCCACCCAAACAACGCGGCCGTCGCGGCGGGGAAGTGTTGCAGGAAGATCGCCTTGCGGATAGCCGACAATGCAATGTCCGATCCCCTCATAGTCACCTGTCAGACCAAGCGATGCAAGCCAAGCCTTCCATTCGGGTTTTTCAAAGGTTTCGGCGGCGCGGTGGATCCAGCAGGCACCAAGTCCCAAGGAGTGAGCCGCCAGCATCATGTTTTCCATCACGAGCGGACCGTCGTAAAGATAGGTGGGCGCATCACGTTGGCACAGCACGATCAGGATCGCGGGCGCACCGTAAAAGGGATCGTTGGAAGCCCCCATGATCGAGGCATTGACTTCTCTCAACCGAGCAATGGTTTCCTTTTCGGTTACGGCAACGATTACTGCCGGCTGACGGTTTCTTCCGCTGGGGGCGGCAAGCCCTGCTTCAACGATCTTTTCCAGCAACTCCTTCGGAACCGCATCGGGCTTAAAGCTTCGCACGCTTCTGCGTGTTTGCATATTTTTCAAAACTTCGTTCATAACCAAAACCTCCCAATATTGATCTTATGTTCAGTATACCACGGAAAAGGCAGTTTGTCAATTTGAAAGTGAAAAAAGAAACGGGGCTGCTTCAAAAGCTGCAACCCCGCAACGCTTTATGGCTTATGCCTCGCTGAACTGATCCTTGCCAACACCGCACAGGGGACAGGCAAAATCATCGGGCAGGTCTTCGAATTTGGTGCCGGGCGCGATGCCGTTGTCGGGATCGCCAACTGCTTCGTCGTATTCCCAGCCGCAAACGTCACATACATACTTTTTCATAATCAGTAACCTCTTTTTTATTTATTTTTTGCAGGTGTTTAAAATTAAAGAACCAGAGAAGGTGCCGTATAAACTCTTGTGGCAAGCTCTTGGTTGAGCATGTACAGGCTCTTGGGATCGGAGCCGAACAATTCCATCTTGGAGATCATATCGGTTGCATTGGTCTCCTCCTCGCCCTGCTCCTTGACGAACCAGTCAAGGAACTGCATGGTGCGGAAGTCACGCACGTCATAAGCCGCGCCGTAGATGTCGTTGATCAGCGAGGTAACGTATTGCTCATGCTCAAGCCCTGCCTTGAGTACGTCCATGTGCGCAGTGAATACCTTATCGGGCTTTGCGATGGCATCCAACGTTACAGGCATATTCTCATTTTGCAGGTAGGTGTAGAAGAGCATTGCGTGATCACGCTCCTCCTGTGCCTGTACCATGTACCAGTTTGCAAAGCCGTCCAAACCTTGCGCCTTGAAATAGTTGGAAAAATCCAGATACAGATATGCGGAGTAGAACTCCTTGTTGATCTGCTGGTTCAACAATTCATGTACTTTTTCGTTTAACATTTTTTAATCTCCTTTTTTAATCTTATTTGATCGGTTCAAAATCGGATGCTCCGTGCTTGCACAGGGGGCATACAAAATCCTCGGGAAGCGTTTCGCCTTCGTAAACGTAGCCGCAGATCTTGCAAACGTAGCCCTTCTTGCCCTCGGTTTTGGGCTTGGGCTTGACGTTGCTCTGATAGTAGGTGTAGGTCATGGTCTCCTTGTCCGAAAGCACTCTTGCCTCGGTAACCGAGCATATAAACATTCCGTGTGTGTCCAGATCAACGTACTGCTCCACCTTAAGCGACATAAAAGAATTGATATAACGGGGCAGGAATACAAGACCGTTGTCCGAGCGCAGAGGCGTGCAATCGGCGAACTTATCCACGTTTCTGCCGCTGGCAAAGCCGAATTTTTCAAATACCGCGAAGGGCGCTTCTACGGTCAGGCAATTGATGTTCATGATACCTGTCTGCTTGATGACGTGGTGCGAATAGTTTGCCTTATTGATGCAGACGGCAATGCGGTTGGGGGTGTTAGTAACCTGCGTAACCGTGTTGACGATCAGACCGTTGTCCTTCTTTCCGTCATTGGAGGTTACCACATACAGACCGTAGCCGATGTTGAAAAGAGCGGTCAGATCGTTCTTGTTTGCGGTTTCGTCTTGGCGGGCAAGATACTCACGGCAAAGCTCCTCCGACAGTGCATCAAGCTGCTTTTTGCTGTCGTCGTTCAATGCCGACAGGATCTTGACGGTGGTTTCGGTGTAGGTGAGGTTCTTGCTCTTTTCCAGCATACTCTTCATCACCTTTGCCGCCAGGGGCGCCCAGCTTCCGTTTTCAATGAATGCAACGGTGCGGTTGGAGAAGTTGCGCTCGGTGAGGTGATCGATAAAGCTTCTCATAAAGGGGAAGATATCGGCGTTGTAGGTGGTGGTTGCAAGCACCAGCTTGCTGTAGCGGAATGCATCGGCAACCGCCTCTGCCATGTCGCATCTTGCAAGGTCGTGAACGACTACCGTGGGGCAGCCCTTTGCACGGAGCTTATCGGCGAACTGCAGAACGGCTTTTCTGGTGTTCCCGTACACCGAGGTGTAGGCGATCATGATGCCGTCCTCTTCGGGTTGGTAACTCGACCAGGTGTTGTAGAGTCCCAGATAGTAACCAAGGTTTTCGGTCAGAACAGGGCCGTGCAGAGGGCAGATCTTTTCAATCTCCAAACCCGCCGCTTTTTTCAGAAGTGCCTGTACCTGTGCGCCGTATTTTCCAACGATACCAATGAAATATCTGCGTGCTTCGTCCGCCCAGGGCTCTTCCACATCAAGTGCGCCGAATTTTCCGAATCCGTCGGCAGAGAAGAGGACCTTATCGGTGCTGTCGTAGGTCACGATCACCTCGGGCCAGTGCACCATAGGAGCGGTAACGAAGGTCAGCGTATGCTTTCCGAGTGTAAGCGTATCGCTCTCGCCAACCACGATGCGGTTTTCGGCAAAGTCGGTGCCGAAGAAGTTCTGCATCATCGCAAACGCCTTTGCGGAGGCAACGATCTTTGCGCTCGGATAGGTTTTGGTAAAGCTTACGATATTTGCCGAGTGGTCGGGCTCCATGTGCTGAACGATCAGATAATCGGGAGTACGGCTGCCCAACGTATTCTGCAGGTTGTCGAGCCACTCATGAGTGAAGTTGACGTCCACGGTGTCCATCACCGCGATCTTGTCATCGAGAATGACGTAGGAATTGTAGGAAATACCGTTGGGAACGGCGTACTGTCCCTCAAAAAGATCGACCGCGTGGTCGTTCACGCCTACATACTTGATATCGTTTGTAATGATCATGATTTATCCACCTCTGCTTTTATATTTAATAGTTATTTTTTATGCTTCAAGAATGGTTCCCGCGGTGGATACGGTGACCACCTGCCAGGGGATGAATTTTCCGCTTGCCTGCAACGCCCGTTTGACTGCGTTTTCAAGTCCGCCGCAGCAAGGCACCTCCATGCGCACGATCTTAACGCTGCGGATATTGTTGTTGGCAATGATGGCGGTCAGCTTTTCGGCGTAGTCGCCCGCGTCCAGCTTGGGACAACCGATCAGCGTGATGTGGTTGCGGATGAATTCGTTGTGGAAGTTTCCGTAGGCGAACGCCGTGCAGTCGGCGGCGATCAATAGATTTGCTCCGTCGAAATAGGGAGCGTTCATGGGGACTAACTTAATCTGGCAGGGCCATTGGGAAAGCTGACTGGTGATTGGTGCGCTTTTTGTGATCGGAGCGGGATCGCGCTTGATGGTTTTGGAGAGTGTGCCGGGGCAACCGCAGGGGAGCTTGACACCATGCTTTTGCATTTTTGCCTCACGAACCGCATCTTCATTGTAGGCGGGTGCTTCGCGTTCCTCAAAGGCGATCGCACCGGTGGGGCAGGCGGGGAGGCAGTCGCCAAGACCGTCGCAGAAATCCTCGCGCATGAGTCGGGCTTTTCCGTTCACCATTTGGATAGCTCCCTCGTGGCAGGCAGATGCGCAGGCTCCGCATCCGTTGCATTTCTCTTCATCTATTCTGATTATTTTTCTTATCATAAGTATTCTCCTTTTTTTCGAGATTAACCTTGACTTGCTGACACTATTGTAGTATAATTGAACCGAAAAATCTGTTGAATTTTCAACAAAAGGCGGAAAAATGAAAAAAAATTTAGAAATTTTATTGAAATGTCCTCTTTTTGAGGGAATCTCGGGTGAGAATCTTGTGCGGATGCTGACCTGCTTTGGAGCAAAGGTGGAGCATTTTGACAAGAAATATACCATATTTGCCGAGGGATCGCATGCCAAGTACATGGGGATCCTTTTGTCGGGAGAGGCACAGATCGTGCAATTTGATTACTATGGCAATAAAAGTATTCTGAGCAATATCACGCCCACTGAGATGTTTGCCGAGGCATTTGCCTGCGCGGAGGTTGACTCTTTGCCCGTGGCGGTGATCGCTACCGAGCCGAGTGAGGTGCTGTTCGTGGATTGCGACCACATCCTGCACACCTGCAGTAACAACTGCGGATTTCATCAACAGTTGATTCTGAATCTGGTGAAGGATCTGGCGGCAAAGACCATCCGATTCCACCAAAAGGTGGAGGTGACGGGCAAGAGAACAACGCGCGAAAAGCTGATGACCTATCTGTCGATTCAGTCCAAGAGCGCGGGAAGTAACGTTTTTGAGATCCCGTTTGACCGCCAGGAGCTTGCCGACTATCTGGAGGTTGACCGCAGCGGACTTTCCGCCGAGATCAGCAAAATGAAAAGGGAAGGGATCATCGATTGCCATAAAAATCGGTTTGAGCTGCTGTAATAAACGTACGGGCTTCGCAGATTTCTGCGAAGCCCGTTTTTTGTTTTGTTAACTTAATAATTGTTAAATCCAAGATCCTCTGCGGTAAGACCGATTGAAGAAAGGTCGGAGTCTAAGTAGGTGGCAAGATAGGACACCATTATAGATGCCAGCTCTCTTACCGACACGCGCGTTGAGGATGATGTAATATTGTTGTAGTCATATCCCAAAAGCGTGTCGGGATCGTAGCTTGCGGCGTACAGTACACCCATCATATAATTATCGTAGGTATCAATGTAGCCCCAATTGTAAACGCCATCGACCTCGTCGATCTCAATGAGGATCATATAATCGCTGTCGATCAACAGGCCCAGTTGAACGGTATCTGTTGTTGTATCATAGTACGCGATTCTCGTATATTTGCTGGTGTAATCATCGGAATATTGATATCCGAAGGTGAGCGAATATTCCTTGTCGGTGCTGTCGTATGTGCCTTTTTGGATGATGTGGTTTTTCAGCTTTGCAAACGGATCGCATTCCTTTTCATAGAATTGGCTCATCGTCAGAGCATCTCCGTATGTAAGGTTGTCCAATTCCGCAACCGAGACCGCGAAGTTCAGATTCTGAGAGTTGGTCAGCGTCCAGGAGTTCACACCGATGATCTCGCCGTATTGATTGATCAGAGGACCGCCCGAGTTGCCCCCCGAAATTGCGGCATCGTGCTGTACGCAGTGTACACCGTCAACCACGCGGTCGGCGTAGGTAATGATACCCTGCGAGAAGGTTGCCGTCATTCCGCGGGAGCTGCCGAACGCATAGACCTGTTTTCCAACCGCGTGGGTTTCGGAGCAGATCTTCAGGGGAGTGAGATCGGAGGCGGTGATCTTCAGCACCGCAAGATCCAGATCCTTGTCATAAGCCAGGACCGATTGCACGGTATAGGAGGTGTTGTTGAGTGTGATTTTTGCGGAGTATGCATCCTCGATCACGTGATAGTTGGTCACGATCTTTCCGTCCGCACTATACACGAAGCAGGAGCCAAGTGCAAGCTCCGAGCCGGATTTGGTGTAGGTGGTCACCTCGCCAACCGAGTTCTTTGCCAATTCGTGCACAGAGGTGGCATCGTATTCGGGATAGGGAACGGCGGTGTCGTACGAGTCCGAGCAACGGCTGCAGGTGTATCGAAGCAAGCCCTCTTGCTCACAGGATGCTTCTCTGGCAGTTGTTTCTTTGTACTCGTGGTCAAGCGGTTCTCCCTCTTTGGCATTGCAAAGAGTGCAATACTTTGCCTCGGTGCAGGTTGCATCTTCCCAGTCGTGTGCCAAGGGATCTCCGACTGCCACATGACAGATCGCGCAATACTGGGGAGAGGTACAGGTGGCGATTTGCCACTCATGCCTGCAATTTGATCTGCATCCCGACAGAACCGCCAAGCCCAAGACCAAGACAACAATTGCCAAAAATACTTTTTTCATTCGGATTCCTCTTTCTTGTTTTTACGGGTTATAATATACTGATAATTTTTTAACTGTCTATATTGTATTATAGTATATTCGACATAAAATGTCAATAGTGTATTTTGCGGAATTGATTGAATCCTATGAGGCTGCTTTTTAAACAATTACAATTAGCATTCCTTTGATACCGCTTACATAGGTGATTCCAATCATAACGCTACTGCTATATCCTTTATTGAATACAAGAACCGGATTTCCATCGTCATCATCAAAGGAATAGCTGTAGTAGTAACCGTAAGCGTTCAATAATTTCTCGTAGTCAGTTCCCCAATCGCTATTTCCCCCATAATTGATCGAGCTGGCGTAATAAAAATAACCGGAATCGGTTGTTATGGCGGGACTCACATAGGTGGGGAATACCGTTCCAAAGTCCGGTACGTAGGAATATCTTGCGTAGGAACGGCTTTTCGCGCAACGATAACATGACTTTGTTCCCCAGTTGTGTCCCAGCGCCGAGCCGGATTTTGTGTAGCAACGGGTACATGTTTTTGCGGAAGTGCAAGTTGCGGAACTCCAGTTATGTCCGAGTGCTGTGCCTGATGTGGTGTAACAGCGAGAACATTTTTTAGCAGAGGTACAGGTTGCAGAGCTCCAGTTATGTCCGAGCGCTGTGCCTGACGTGGTGTAACAGCGAGAACATTTTTTAGCAGAAGTACAGGTTGCAGAACTCCAACTATGTCCGAGTGCTGTGCCCGATGCGGTGTAACAACGGGAACATCTTTT
>JAFTKI010000027.1 GCA_017453335.1 Clostridia bacterium | reverse complement strand
TTCGGTTATGACGTTCAAATCTCATAGTTCGTACGGGGTTCATATTGTTAACCATCTGACCGCCTACGGAGCCTGCCTGCTTGGAGGTGAGGTCACCATTGTAACCCTGCTTCAGATTTACGCCAACCTCGCTTGCAGCTTCCATCTTGAATCTTTCCAAAGCTTCCTTTGCCTCGGGAACAAGTGTCTTGTTGCTTGCCATTTTTTTCTCCTGTTCTGAACGGTTCTCAAGCTATGTAACCGTTCAGCAAACCAAACAATCACACAGTTTTCGTCCGTTCGTTTATCTATATGATTGAGCTCGCGCATCTCTCGCGGCTCTGTGATTATTGTTCGCCGCAAACCTTGAAATATAACTGGAAATTGTTTGCATGATTTTCACCAAAAAACGGCAAAATGCACCGCAAAATAATCGATCGGACACCGGGCTTGGCGGATTCTTTCATTTTATTTATTATATTATTTATGCACACTCACTCCTGCTGATGCTGTTTTCGGTAATGCTTTGGGGACATTCCGTAGCTTTCCATAAAAATACGGCTGAAGTAAAAGGGATCGTCATAGCCCACGGCCTGCGCGATCTTCTGGATCTGCATATCGGTGCTTCGCAAAAGACTTTCGGCGTTGGAAAGGCGCACCATATTCCGATATTCGATCGGCGTTTTCCCCGACCACTTGCGAAAGCATCGGTAAAAATAAGTTTCGCTGACTCCGCTGATGTGTGCATATTTCTCTATTTTTTCGTTCCTGTTCCACTCGTCGCAAAACGCCTCAACACCGCGTCGGATCGGATAATACACCTCATCGTTTTGCAAAGCGGTGGCGTTGACCGTATCCAACAGCAAGAAAAATTCACCCTTGATCCTTGCAAGGTTAGGCTTTCCCCCAAACGGTGTTTCCCTGCTTTGGTGAAAAGCATCACACAATTTTTTCAGTTGCATCTCCATACGCGCCTCCTGATGCCGCGCCGCGATCACGGGATAGGTATGGGGCGAAAACGCACGGTGTTTCTCGTCGTAAAAGGACAAATTGACGGTGTACGTATCGATTTTTGTACCCGTTTCGCCCAAAACGCTGACGGAATACAGCATTCCCTTTGGAATATACAAAACGTCACCCTTTTGCACGGTCACAATCGGGCATCCGCTTGCCTCAAAGAACGTGACCTCGATCTCAGAGCAAACGAAAAAGAGTGCGTCGCACGGTCTTGCCTTGCTTTTGTACAGCGAAAATTCCTTTCTCTCCAGCCACGTTTCCGGGAAAACGTCGGTAATATCGAAATCGATATTGGAATAACACAAACGGGAAATCAGATCCTGCTCCACTTTATCACTCCTTTCACGGTTTACCAATCATATTGTAGCATCTTTGTGCAGAAAAGTCAAGGTTTTCTATAATAATACATTGCATGCTTTCTTCCTTTTTGTTATAATAACATCGGTTTATAAAGTGAAATGGAGTTCATGATGGAATACGGAATCGTTGCAATCGTCCTTTTCTTTCTTAGTGTAAAGGGCTATTGCGGAAAAAGAACCGGTTGCTTTGTAAAGGATGCGGGGGATTCTTTTCTGTTTAACCTTTTCCGGATGCTCTTTTGTATTCTGATCGGATACCGTCTTTTGACAAAAAGATCGACTCGTGAAGAAAAACCGTCTGCGCACAAAATTTCCTCCCGTGTCATTCTTCACATTTTTATCATGGCAGTCTGTCTCTTTGCCGCAAACTATCTCCAAACCGTGGTAACCAACGATTTCGGGATGTCCTCGCAGATTCTCTATCCCATCATCAAGGGCGGTTGCCTGATCACCGTCAACTTCACCGCCATGCTCTTTTTTGGCGAAAAGATCACAATCCGAAGTGTTTGCGGCTCACTCGTGGCACTTTGCGGTATCGTGAGCATGAGCCTTTTGTAAGGAGGAAACAAGAATGAAAAATATCGAAGAAGCCAAACGGGCTTTGACCGAAAAGCCGATGCTTGCAACCTCTGTTGAGCGTTTCCTGATATTGGACGAACTGAAATCATCCTACAAGGAGCTTCCGCAGCCGTTGCGTTTTTCCAAGGTGTTATCGATCCTGCTCTCGCGCGTATCGGTTCCCGTAGAGGACTATGACCTTGTTGCGGGAAGGTGTGTGGACCGCGAGCTGACAGACTCCGAAGAAGCCGCGTTTCAAGAATTTATCCGCCATCCCGACTATCCTAAAAAGGAGTTCTTTTTTGGGTCGGGTCATTGCACCTACTCATGGGATGCCGTTGTGGAAAAGGGACTTGTCGGATTGCGTAAAACCGCTCTTGACACCATGAAAAAGGTGGAATCGGAGGAACAAAAGATCTTTCTGCGCGCAATTGTGGAGGTCTATGATGCCATCACGGCGTATGCCCTGCGGTATGCAAAAGCCGCCGAGGAAAAGGGACTTGCGGAGCTTGCCAACAATCTGCGTGCCGCTGTGACCGATTGCCCCGATAGCTTTGCATCTGCCCTGCAGCTGCTTTGGTTGATCACCTTGATCAACTGTTCCTATATCAGCGAAAATCCCACGCTGACGGTTGGGCGCTTGGATCAGATCCTCTATCCCTTGTACAAAAAGGATATCGAAAGCGGCAAGCTGACACGCGAGCGCGCAAAGGAATACATCACCGATTATTATTGCAAGCACAATTTGATCATGGGCAGAGGCGAGCATCAGGTGGGAGACGCGAGCAACAGCACAACCTTCAAGCGTATTCTTAATTTTGATGCACCGCAATATCTGTTGCTGGCAGGTGTTGATGCAACGGGGGCGCTTGCCGTGAACGAATTGACCGAGCTGTTCGCGGAATGTATCATTCCCGCCTTCAAAAATCCCGTGATCGTGGTACGGTATGTAAAGGACATGGACAAAGCGGCACCAAAGCTCTGGCGCACGCTCTGCGATAAGGCACTTGCCAGTGCCTCTATGATGTTTTATAACGACCAAAACGTCTATTCCGCGTTTCGACGCATAGGGCTTCCCGAAGAGGACGCGCGAAAATACGCGCACTTCGGCTGCAACTGGTGCTCCCCCGGCGACAACGGGGCATGGATGTCAAGCCCTCCAAGAAGCAAGCAGCTGAATGTGTACCGTTCTCGTGAAGAAGAAAAAGAACTGGATATTCCCTATATGCGCACCAGCTGCGAATGCGGATGGCCCGAGGAATTCATGAATGTTCTTCGTGAACTCGCAGAGCGTGATCCCGAGTCGGTTGGCATAGAAGATTTTTACGACCGATTCTTTGCACGGATGTCGCAATTTATTGATAAAAAACTGGCAAATCTTTCCCATGAATTGGAGGCAAGACAACGCAAGTCCTCCGCCGCAATGAGCTTTACCGACTGTTTTCTGGTTGGCTCAATCAAAACCGCGCAATGCTTTACTGCAGGTGCAAAATATCATTTTCAAATTCAATCGTTCCAGATGTTCGGCACCGTGGCAGATTGCTTTATCGCGGTGGATCAGTTGGTCATGATTGAAAAGAAACTGACTTTGAAGCAGCTGTTGCGTGCAACCGATGCAAACTTTGAGGGCTATGAGGACGTGCTGGCACTTTGCCGCGGAGCCGAAAAATACGGCATGGACACACCTCTTTCCAACAAGCACGTAAAACGGCTTTCCCATACGGCTCTGTCAATGACATGTGAAAAAAGCAAGCCGTATTTTGAAAAACAAAAGCTCTTTTTGATCCCCTGCATGCAAAGCGACACCTGGCACCTCAAGCTGGGAGAGATCTACGGAGCCACTCCCAACGGCCGTCTTGCACATACGCCGTTTTCCCAAAATACCCGCCCTTCTAACGGTGCATGCGTCAACGGACTTTCGGCAATGTTCAACTCCATGCTCAATCTTCCAACCGACGGGCTGGTCTCGGGTGCATTGAATCTGGACGTGGATCCCAAGCAATTTGCGGGAGAAAACGGAAAAGCCATGTTTGCAGCGTTGCTTGCCACCTATTTTAACAGCGGCGGCTTGCACGCACAGGTGACGACCGCCAATGTGGAGGATCTGATCGATGCGCAGATCCATCCCAACGCACACCGTGATCTGCGTGTCCGTGTGACGGGCTACAGCGGCATATACGTTGATATCTGCAAAAAGCTGCAGGATGACATCATTGAACGTTTGAAATAAGCAGAAAGGAATTCCCGATATGAAAAAAATACTTCTTCCCAACGGACTGAGCGTATCCGAGGTAGCCCTGGGGGCTATGATGTTCGGCACGACCACCTCAAAAAAAGACTCCTATGAGGTGCTTGATACCTTTTTGGATATGGGCGGAAACTTTATTGATACCTCCAACAATTATGCACACTGGGCAGGCACGGGAGACGAGAGCGAAACGTTGCTTGGCGAGTGGCTGAAGGACAGAAAATGCCGCGACCGTGTTGTGATTGCTACCAAGGTCGGCTTTGACCGTCACGGCAAGGGCGCGGGACTGAAAAAGGAACAGATCGAATACTGGATCGACGAGAGTCTGCGTAAGCTCGGCACCGATTACATCGACCTCTACTACGCGCACACCGATGATCCGAATACTCCCTTGGAGGAAACCATGGAAGCGTTTGACAGCCTTGTGAAAAAAGGTAAGGTTCGCACGCTGGGATCCAGCAATTTCGACTCCTGGCGATTGGCAGAGGCAAATGTGATTGCCGAGAAAAACGGTTGGACTCCCTACACCGCAATGCAACAGCGTCTGACCTATCTCAACCCCAGATCCGGCGTGGCTCCCAAATATGCCTTCAACGAGATCGTCAACCGAGAAAGATTGCGTTTCCTTTGCGACAAAAATATGCCCCTGATCTCCTATTCCTGCCTGTGCAAGGGTGCCTATGAGAATCCCGACCGCTTGCCCGAGGAATACGAAGGCGGCGAAAGACTGGAATTTATCCGCAAGATGGCACAGGAAAAGGGCGTTAACGCCAGCGCACTTGTGGTTGCGTGGTTGACCAATCTGCACCGTTGCCAAGGGTTCCCGCGCGTGATTCCGCTCTTTGCTGCCACCACGGAGCATCTCGTGCAAAATCTGCAAGGCTTGGAATTGACCTTGACAGATGAAGAGCTTGCAATGATGAACGGTGTATGACCCCCTGTTTATCCAAATAATTAAGAAATCCGCCGACTTCAAAATCGGCGGATTTCTTAATTATTTAAAGGATTCTGTCCCCTTTTTTTACAGATGTTAACTTTTATTGTAAATTTTTACCGTTTTTTGTAATTTATCATTGTAATATTTGTCATTTTTCCGATTGTATCTTTACAGTCATTTATGCTATACTTTACACAAGCTGATAACAAAGGAGATTTCACAATGAAACAAACGCTGAAAAAGTATGCTCACCGCTATTTTATTGATGCGATGGGTGCTATGGCTCTCGGTCTGTTCGCATCGCTTTTGATCGGTACGATTCTGGGTACGATCGGAAAGTACACGGGGCTGGAATTTTTAAATGTTGCCGCAAATTATGCAAAGAGTGCTACCGGTATGGCAATCGGTGTTGCCATTGCGCTCAAGCTCAATGCGCATCCGCTCGTGATTTTTTCGTGTGCTACGGTAGGCGCAATCTCGAACGCAATGGGTGCCGTTCTGCTGGATAACAGCATTCTCAACTGGGGAGCCACCGCAGCAAACGCAGATGCGGCAGGCTCGGTATTCTACAGTGCAGGTCCTGCGGGTGCTTTCTTTGCGGTCATTATCGCAAGCGAGATCGGTATGCTGGTCTCCAAGAAAACAAAAATCGATATTCTGGTAACTCCCATCGTCACCATCCTCGTAGGCTTCGCCGCGTCTTGGTTGCTCTGCCCTTTGATTGCCTATGCAATGTATTTCTTGGGTATCTTCATTGCAAGTGCTACTACGATGTATGCTTTTGTGATGGGTGTTGTGATCTCTGTGGTGGTTGGTGTGATCCTCACACTTCCCATTTCGAGTGCAGCGATCTGTGCAATGGTATTCTCTCCGTCCGCACTGGCAATCGCACAGACAAACGGAACCGAGGAAGGATTCCTTTTGGCAGGCGGTGCCGCAGTGGCAGGCTGCTGTGCGCAGATGGTCGGCTTTGCGGTTTCGAGCTTTAAGGAAAACGGTTGGGGCGGCATTGTTTCCCAAGGTCTTGGTACATCAATGCTCCAAATGGGCAATATCTGCAAAAACCCCCGTATCTGGATCGCACCTACGCTTGCCGCCGCCATTACAGGTCCGATCTCCACGATGGTCTTCAAGCTGAAATGCACAGGTGTTGCGGCAGGTATGGGAACCTGCGGTATGGTAGGCCCGATCGGTGTAATTGACGGTACCGAAATGAACGCGACTGCATGGATCGGTCTTGTTCTGGTTTGCATCGTTCTCCCCGCAATCCTCTCTCTTCTCTTCTCCGAGCTGCTTTACAAGATCAAATGGATCAAGCCCGGAGACATGAAGCTGGAGCAGTAAGAATACATTACATACAAAAAGCATCGCTCGAAAGGAGCGATGCTTTTTCTTTATTTATAATAAGAATCTATCTACCAGCATAAAGATCAAAGGTATGCTTCCGATCGATAACAAATGTGAGATCAGTGCCATGCCTGCCGCCACCGAGGTGTCCTTTCCATAGGCGCTCGGCACAACGATGGTATTCAGTCCCAAAGGCATTGCCATAAAGCACATCGTGCAAACCACGATCTCACGGGACACGTTGAGAGGGCGGAGCAAAACGAACACTCCCAATGCCACCAACGGATAGACCAGCAACCGAAAAATGCTGATGACGTAAACACCGATATTTGTCATCATTTTCTTGAACGAATATCCCGCGATCGTGATACCCGTAATCAGCATTGCGATCGGGGACATACAATCTCCCGCTACCGTAATCACCTTCATTACGGGATTTTCGGCGGCAATCACAATGTTGAACGAGCTGAACACGATCCCCAATATCATACCCACCAGCATCGCAATGAACATCGGATTCACGAGCTTCATCAAATTGCTTTTCAGCGAAGGCTTCCCTTCGGAATCGTTCGGGATCAGCCAACGCGGCACACCCACAAGATAGATCACTGTCCAGAATGCCAGCGCGAAGATCAGGTATTCATCGAAATAATCGGGGAAAATCGCCATTACAACGGCATTTCCCATAAATCCGAAGTTGGAGAATACCAATCCATAAGTATAGATCTTTTGCACGTATTGATCCTTTGTCACCGCACGGCAGATCAGCTTTGTAATCGGAATCGATACAAACGCAATAGCAAAGCCAACCAGCAAAAGCTTCCACGCATCCTGCAGCGTATCAACGGTAAAGTGCTTGAGAAAGGTTCCAAGCACCAATGCGGGAATGAAAATGTTGTTTTCCAGCTTTGCAAGCACCTCTGACGTACTTTTCGGAACCACACCAAATTTGGCTACCAGATATCCGATCAGAATCAGTGCAAAAAGAAATACCATTTGTTCAAGGGTTGATGTAAAAAGCTGCATAATTTCACCTGTTTTATCAATAATAATATTATTTCGGAACAGTCAGATCGGATTGCTCTTGCTTCTCTTCGCTTTTCAAGCTCTCACGCTCGTCTTCATTCATCAGCGCCAGCTTCTGCACCAACCGATTCAATCGATGCTTTTGCACCGACAGCTCGATCGAAAGGTTGAACAGCTTGACCATCACAACAAAGATCATGAAAAGGAACACAAAATTTGCAGGCGACTCGATTCCCAAAAGATTCGATGCCCAAATTGCAATCTGCGGAAAAAGGCTTAGCACAAACAGCATCACCGAAAACGCGATCCAGTAGATCGCATCGTCGATATAAAGCTTCGTGCGCCGTATTTTTTTGATCACGAACACGATCACCAAGAAGGAAACCGCGATCAGTGCGATCCTCAACACAATACTCATACGGGTTCACCTCTCTTCAGCTTTACTTTTTTGCGGCACCATTGAATAAACAGGATCGACACGCACATGTGCGTCATGTATCGGATCGAGCGTGAGAAATTCAAATAGCTCTCGCCTGCCATGCGCTCACGCATCTCTACAGGCACCTCCTTTACCCTCGCGCCGCTTCGTATTAGGTGCGCCAGCGTATCGGGCTCGGGGCCGTAATCGGCATTCTCTGCCATTGCCTGCATGGTAGCACGGTTGAACATCCGCATTCCCGAGGTGGGATCCTTGATGGTCTTGAAGGTCGTTAATTTGAGCGTAAACTGAATGATATTGCTTCCCAGCATGCGCAAGCCCTTTGGCTTTTTTCTTCCGATAAAGCGCGATCCGATGCATATATCGCAATCCTCCATCGCCTCCAGCATATCGGCAATGTAGCGCGGATCATGTTGCCCGTCACCGTCAAACTGCAACGCATACTCGTATCCATGCTGATATGCATACATCATTCCCGCCTGCACACCGTCGGTAAGTCCCACGTTGATCGGCATATCGATGTATCGGTATCCGTTTTTGCGGCAGATATCGGCGGTCGCATCACGGGATCCGTCGTTGACCACCACATAATCGTATTGCGGATAATGCTCGGTCAGTCCGTTAACGACCTCTGCGATATTTTCCGCTTCATTGTATGCGGGGATCACGATCAATAAGCGTTTTTCCATATTTCAAAGCTCCACTCAATTCTTTTTTGATTGAAGAAATAATTTTTTCAGAATGCCGACCGTCAGTATAAGACAAGTCACAAGTGCCGATAGGATCAGGCTGTAGCTGGTTCCGTTCAAGTCCCACGCGTCGATCATCGGAGAGGTAACGGCAACACACAAAGCAAAGCCGATTGCACAGCTTGCCAAGAGAGGCAGAAAAGCACGTAGCACGATGGCAAGCATACACAGAAATCCCAGAACCGAAACCGCCGCGATGGCAACGAGGATCGGGATCAGAAGATGGGTGTACGGAAGGATCGCCTCACCGAACAACAGCTTCAGCGCGAAATCTCCGCCCAGAAGTGCCGCCGCGATCATAACCGCCGCAAGAAACGCGATTGCAAGGATGATCTTCCCTGCCAGAAGCAAAAAGCCTCGTCTGTCGTTTTTGGCGCGGCATTGAGCAAAAGCCTGTGCAAACGGATTGTAAATATACCCCATTGCCGATTGGATCAGCGTGGCAGGGGCAAAGATCGATGCATAAATGCCAAGCGAGGCACCGTCGGTCTTACGTTCCAGAATCAAACGAGGCAGCATCACCAGGGCCGAGCTCAGAAACAGGTAGATGCACAGGGGCAAGGTCTCCTTTGCAAGGGTAAGCCAAGTACGATCGGTATTTATGAAACGAAACCGCTCCAGCTTACGCGTTGCCCACAGATCGTAGGTCAAGGTGGAAGCACAGGAAAAGAGCGTCATCGCCAAGAGTCCCAAAGCCAATCGGTCAAACAGCACAAAGCCGCCAAGGAAGCAGATCAGAAGTCCGATCCCCTTGATCGCAAAGGATTTTCCCGCGATATCCAGTCTGTCGTTCTTTTGCGCGATGCCGTGCAGAACGTCCGAAAAGGCTTCGGCTGTACGGAACAGCATAAACAGAAAAATACACAAAAGCTGTTCGCTTCGGTAGCCTGAGATCAGCGACACAGCGATACAGGAAAGGAGTGCCGTACCGCAGGTGACGATACGGAAGAAAACATAACAATCGTTGGTATATTTGTTCTCAATATCGGAGACCTGGAAATTTCGGATACCAAAATTTGCAAGCGTTTGGAAGGTGGCGCTCATCGACATGGCAACCGACAAAAGCCCTGCTTCCCCAAAGCTTCCCAGCCGCGGGTGTGCAACCAGCACCGTGATCAGCCATTGACAGCCCAGATAGATGAGGTTTCCAACGGCATTCCAGATCATATTTTTTTTCAAATTCGTATGCTCCATATCGGCTCCCTATCGGTTCGTTTCATCAAGCAAGGCAAGAAAGCGATCTGCCGTATGCCCCCAGGTGTAGTTTTGCACGATGCGTTCGTAGCAAAGCTCGGTGGCCTTTGCGCGGTATTCCTTTCGATCCAAAACCTCACAAATAGCTTGGTAGAGTCCTTCTTCGTTGTTATCGGGCAGGATGATGCCGTGATCGCGGTCGAGAACGATCTCCTTGGCGTCTCCGCGATAGGTGGTGATCACAAAGCTGCGGCAAACACCTGCTTCGATCACACAGGTGGGAAAGCCCTCTGAAAAGGACGGCAGACAGAAGATATCGCTTTCCGACAGCAAAGCCGCTACACGGTCGGTTCCGATCTGCCCCACGAAATGGGTGTTCTGGCTTTTGATCGGCTCCAGCTTTTCCAATAAGTAGCCGTTTCCCGCGGCAAGCAGCCACACGTCACGCCGCTCTTCGTTGATGCGCTTGACGGCATTGACCAAGCGGTCGATTCCCTTTTCAACCGTCAACCGTCCCACAAAGGAGATCACGATATCGTTCTTGGGGATGCCGTATTGCTCTCGGAAGCTGCAAACAGGGTTCTTTTTGTATGCTTCAAATGCTTCAATATCCACGGCATTGGTCAGCAAAAGCTCGGATTTGATGCCAAAATGGCGGATCCATTCCAAGGATGCCTTGGACACTCCCGCAAACTCCCTGCAATAGCGTTTTTCCAGAAAGGTGATGCCATGCTCGAACCATTCCGAGAGCTTGGTGGTCAGCTTGCCTCCCGTGTTGAGGTGGCTGGAGCCATGGTCGAGCATGATACAGCGCACACCCATTTTTTTCGCCAATCTCACGGCGTACAGCGAGATGAAATAAAAGCGCATATTCACCAGCATCACGTCAAAATGGCGGGTACGGAACTGCTTGGTAAAGGCTTTGAGTGCGCGATCGTGCCGCAGAACGGGAAAGCGTCCGCCCATAAATTGCTTGGTGGGCAATCGATAGATCTCGATTCCCTCCTTTTGCTCGTAATCGGGAACGCCCTCCATTTGGGAGGTCAGGATCGTGATATGATGTCCCCGTTTTGCCAGCTCACGCGAAAGATTATTCACATAATTCTCCACGCCGCCCACGTGCGGCAGATATTGCGAGCTGACGATACAGATCGACTTCGCGGCTTCCATATTGACCTCCTTTCCAAAATTCAAACCAAATCACGCGAGAAAACGCGCCATATAAACACTGAAAAAGCTACCCAAGACCCCGATTGCAAGACCGCCGAATACAAACGCGTGTTGGAATTTCTCGTTGATCTCGCACTTGATCTTGGAGGGAGCCAAGAAGAAGCAGCACGGGATCAGGATCGGGAAGATATAACGGTACTGACAACCGTTGATGGTATCCAATCCCACCGGCGTAAAGCTGACGTAAAGCGAGGTTGCGATCAGGCAGACCTGTGCAAAGCAGGTTGCCAGCGTCAACAGGCGGGTTGGCTGCATCCGCTCGTAGCCGTCGTTTTCCCGACGGTCGGTAAAGGTGGTATAAAGCAGTAAAAATCCCGCAATGGTTGAGAAAAACAGATGTGCGTTGCCAAGATATCCGAAAAAGCAAGCATACTGTGACATCATAAAGAACGAAACGTAGTCGCCCAAAAAGCTGAGCAAGGTTCCCGTGTACCGAGCGGGATGCGAGAAGATGTAGCTTACCTGTCCCCCTGTGCTGACCTCGCTGCCGCCCCGCAAATCGGTGTACTTATCGGGTGAGAACAGCATGGGAAGTGCCACCGAGGCAACAACGGCAAGAACAGCAAGAACCAATGCGATTCGGAAAAGCTTTGAGGCTTTGCGGCTCTCAAATTTTGCTTTCGGCAAAAACAAGAGCGGGAAAAACAGCACGCAGTAGATCGCTTTCGGCGCACAGCACAAAAGAAGTCCGCAAAGGATCGCGCAAATATCTCGCGTCCTGAAAGAGCGGTCATCCCGCTGCATCACCGAAATGAAGTGTCCCAAGGCAAATGCCAGCCAGGCCGTTACCCAAAAATCATAATTGAGTGAGCAGGCAAGAAACAGTGCGGACGGCAAAAGAGCCACGGCGGCAAAAATCATCGCACCGCTGCGCAACTTGCGGATCGCAAACCAGATTACCACGGCGTAGGTCAGAAGATTCGCTACACGGCACGCCACCATCGTGGTGGCAATATCAAAATCCAGCAAAGTGCCAATTCCGCTTGCCGCCGCCATGGGAAGATATCCAAGGGAACCATAAAGGTTAAACATCCACGGAGAATCCTCCACCGTTACCGAATCCCATTGCTCAACGGCAAGCACCGCCTGCATGGGATCGTTGGAATAAGCATTGACGTCATATTTGACATGGAGGAGCTGATACTCCGCCACCGACATCTCATCATCCAACTGATGTACCATATTGTAGGTACGGCGGAAATGCGTTTCATCATCCCAAGCAACCCCAAGATGCGTTGGCATGGTGTAGCACAGCAAAATGCCTGCCAGTACCGTTACAACCAAAAACAGCTTTGCCGTCTCGTGTGATTTGCCTGCGGCAATACGGTTTGCCAACTGCAGTGCAATCGCCGCGACCGCACCGCCAAACGCGATCCAAAAAGCGGTTTTGGTATAAATTTCAAGCATTACAAAGCCGATGATCGCGCATACATAAACAAAAGCCGCGATCCACGCAAAGAAATGCAACAAAAGACGCGCGCGTTTTTTGGCATCGATCAGCTCTTTAGCAGTCTTGACCGCCTCGCGGATCGGTGCTGTGACAAACGCAAAATAACCGAATTTCTTTTCGATGATCAGGAGCAACAGCAAGGTAACTCCCAGCAATACAGCGGCGGGAATCGAAAGGTGCAGCTCGGTCACCTCGGGCATCTCGTATGCCGAAACGGCAAGCGGCAACGCACCTCCGTCCTTCGGAACGATGCGAAGAACTTCTCCTGATTCGTATGCCGACAGCGCAAACAGCATGCTGTACTCGCTCTCACGGATTCCCTTGACCGACTGTGCTTCGATCAGTTCCCCATCATTGCTCCAAAAAAGCAATGACTCGGGTTCTGTGGGAAGGCTTTCGGAAAAGGTAACGCGGATCAGATTGACACGACGACCGTTCGTATCCAGCAAAATGTGCGAATCGGTGTTGGGACGGAAGAGCGTGATGTCCTCCTCCCCTTTCTCAACGCCATATACGGGAGCGGTCAACAGCGCGTCTGCATTCCACTCCCCCAGCAACACGGGCTGATTGGTGTGAGAATAGGTAAACAGCCCAAGCAAGGAAAGGATCAGCAGCACGCTGAATACGGCATAAAAAATATGCTTGAAAACCTTTTTCATTCTTTACACAAACCAAGCGCGGTCTGCAGATAAGCGGAAAGCTCTTCCACCACGCATCCGAACGGTCTGCCTCCTTTTGCATAATCGTTGTCTGCGGCGATCCTTCCCTCTCCGCTGTACGCCGAGGTGATCGACAAAAGTGCCTTGGAAAGCGCACGGGGAGATCCGTCGGCAAGACAGGTCATATTTTCGTTAAATCCTGTCAGATCCTTATTTCCGTAACAGTTCGTTACGACCTTTGCGCCAAAGGTGGACATTTCCAAGGGCGGATAGCTGGGATGGGGAGAAACCATCAGAGAAAGTCCCGCATGGGTAGCCAGCATCGTGTTGGCATACTCCTCCAGGGAAAGCTTGCCCAGAGAGTGCAACACGCAACCGTTTCCAAGCTCCACGTCCTTGTGCGCCTCTCCCGCGGACAGGATCCTCCACTCCTTCGCGTCGGGCTGTGCCGCCGCCCAGAGCTTTAAGGTTTCCACCACCAGGGCAAAGGCGTTGCGGTCGATCGAAGGTCTGCCGTATACAAGAATCTGCTTGTCCTTCTTTACGATCTCTTCCTTTGGCAAATACTCTGCCAGCTTGCGATTCAGAACAGGCTCAAAATACCAGCTTTTTGCAAAGGAATAACCGTTTTGATCGAAATAATCCTTAAGCAGCTTGGAATTGAACACCGCATAGGTCGGATATTCCAAGCGATAGGTGCTTTCTGCCATCATATAGCGCGATGACCACGGATAAAATCCCGGTTCGTAATCCTGCACGATATAGATCACGGGGTTCGTATCGCCCCAGGTTTCCTTTTGCCAATCCAGAATATTTTGCACGGTATATACCGTCCACCAAGCGGTGCAAACGAAAATATCCTTTTGACGCACGGGCAGCGTTTTTCCCGCGCGATCGTTGAATGCAACAAGCTGCAAGGGCTCGCTCGACTCGTCCGCGGCGGTTACGATCTTGTAATCCGCCGATGCGGTTGATGTTTTGGCTACCACATCGGCATCGGTGGAAATGATGCGCGCCTCACAGCCAAGCTCCCGCCGCAAAGACTCAAACAACTGCATTGCCGTGGAAATACCGCCAAACACGTGGGCAACGTCAACCGACGGCGTCATAAAATTCAAGCGAAATGCAGTATTTTCGGGGCTGTCCTCCCGAACTCCCAGCGGAGTGATCTCGGGAACATGATTCTCGGGACTTTGCACAAGCTCACGCCGCAAAGCCTTGGCGGCCGCCGCAAGCGGCGGGAACCTTTTGAGCATCCGTTTGACCTTGATCATATTCATGAGCGTACTCCCCTCTTTCTTGCTTTGATGGTGTTTACGGGAACCGTTTCTGCCTTGGGTGTCAAGGAATAGCGGCTCAGGTTCACGTTATAATAAGGATCTCCTGCCTCCAGATACGGCCCGTAGCTGATCCGTGAGCATTCAAAATCGATGGGCGGGATATAGGTGTCACGGCTCTTGGACTCCAGATGATACAGGCGCACGTTTGCGTCATAGCGGTTATTGAGTCCATGCTCGTACGCGCGGATGCAAAGCTCCACGTCACTGCCGCAGATAATAAAGGTTTCGTCAAATCCACCGATCTTCTCCAGTGTTTTGCGCGATACGGCAAGGCAGGCACCCGTAACAGCCAGCACGTTTCGGCTGACCATGGGCGAGATATAGGGAGAGCCGTAAAAGCCCGTGGTCAATCCCTTGAACACGTGGTCGGCATATTCGTTCATTCCCACCACAACGCCTGCGTGCTGAATGGTACCGTCCTCGTACAGCAAAAGCGCTCCAACGGCACCGATTTCATCGCGCATTGCATTCTCTGCCAATCTCTCCAGCCAATCGGGCGTGATCACCAGCGTATCGTTGTTCAGAAAGACAAACACATCGGCATCGGAATGGGAAACACCGAAATTGTTGATCTTGGACCAGTTGAACTCCATATCGCAATCCAGCACACGAACGCGAGGATCCAGCGTTACGGCATTTTTCATCCAATCCTTTGTTTCGGAAAGCTCGGAGCGGTTGTCGAGCAACAAAATCTCATAGTTCTGATAGGTCGTTTTTTCCAGAATACTTTTGATGCAGGCATCGGTCAGGTCGCTCTTATCCTTAAACGGGATCACGATCGAAACCTTCGGATTTTGCGCAAGCGTTGGGAATCTGGCATCAAATACGAAGGTATAGTCGCTGTCGTGCGCCTCGGCACCGCTTCCAAAGCGGCGCTTGAGATGCGCATCCAAAGCCTTTCTTCCCGCCTCGTGCGCGTAAGGTTTGGCATCGGCGTTAGCCGCCGTTGAGCCGGGCGTTTCGCGCCAGGTATACAGAATCGCGGGGATATGGCAGATCTTGTCGGTCACCTCGGACACACGCAAAACGAAATCGTAGTCCTGCGCACCGTCGAATTGGGAATCCAATCCGCCAAGCTGCTCAAACAGGCTCTTTTTCACCACCATCAAATGGCAGGTGTACATCTGGCTGTACAAAAGATCGGGCGACCAATCGGGCTTATGCAGTGCAAACAGATGCACTCCCTTTTCCGACAGATGATCCTCGTCGGAATACAGCATATCGGGAGCATTCTCGGCAATCGCCTGCATATTCATAAACAGTGCGATTGGAGCGAGAAGATCATCGTGATCCAAAAAGACCAGATACTCACCCGTTGCCATTTTTGCGCACTCGTTGGTATTTTGCGAAATGCCTTTGTTCTCCTTCAGGCGCATATAACGGATCCGTGTGTCCCCTTGGGCATATTTCTGCACGGTAGCCTCCACGTCGGCATGCTCCTCTGTGCTGCCATCGGCAAAGCAAAGCTCCCAGTTGCCGTAGGTTTGCGCCAGGACGGACTCGATCAGCTCCTCCAAAAGCCTTGCGGGCGTATTGTAAAGCGGCACCATGATGCTGAATTTTACGGGATGCTCAAAGGCTGTTTTGCGTTGCTCCTCCAGCATTGCTTCGGTATAGCCGGGGACATTGATTCCCCGTCTGGATGCCCGCTTGAATTTGAAGCTGTCCCAGGTATAGCGAAATCCGTTTTGCTTGATGCAGATCATTGCCTTGATCGGCTTTCGGGTCACGGAGATCTTAAACAACACTTTTTTGATCATGCGCGCCAAAAAACGAAAAGGCTTGGTCAATTTCCAAGAAAGCTTTCGCTCCTTCTCACGTCGGCTCTCCTCCTGTAAAGCAATCCTTTGCTCCAAGGTGACAGGCTTTTCCAGCGCTCCGTCGGATTTTGCATGATTGCTTTTGTTGGATGATTCGGTTGTATCGCGGTTGTATAAATCTGACATTTCAAACTCCCGTTTCATTGTTTTTCTTAAATCCTGTTATGATTAAGGCATACATATTTTATTATAGCATATAACACCATGCTTGTCAATATTTTCCCCATTTTCCGAAAGAAAATCACCGTTTTTTCAGACCGTGTCACATAATTTGTACGATGTCCACGGCAAACTAAACAAAAAAAGCATTGAGGTCTTTTTTTATGCGTTTGAAACTTTTTTTGCCGATCCTTGCGGCGTGTCTTGTGCTTGGCGCGTGTTCGCCGCCAAGGAAGGAGATCACGGTGGTGATCCGTGAGAGCGGAAGCGGAACGCGTGAGGCGTTTGATCGCGCAGTGACCGACGGCATTCACTATTTGGAAGAATTCGGTACCGACGGCAAACGGATCGACCGCAATACGGTCTACGCCATTGTGCAGACCAAGGGCGGAGGGATGCTCTCTACGGTTGCCGCCGATCGTTATGCCATCGGCTATCTTTCCCCCAGTGCCGTCAACGATCAGGTACGCGTGTTGCCAATCAACGGTGTTTTCCCCGATAACGTCTCGGTTTTGAGCGGTGCTTATCCGCTTTCCCGTCCCTTTGTAATTTTTGCAAACACGCAGGTCGAACGAACACCGCTGTGCGAGGATTTTTTGCGGTACCTCAAAAGCGATCGGATGCAAGAGCATACACAAACAGCATCCTGCGTATTCGTAACCGACAGCGAAAAACGCTCTGCCTCGGGACAAGAACCGATACCCGTACAGGAATTCACTCCCCTCTCATCCATCCCACTCGGAGAGCGTTTGGTGATCCGCGGCTCGACCTCGCTGGAGCGCTTGATCCTTGAAGCGGCGCGCGGATATGCGGAACTTTACGGAAGTGATGCATCCCGGCTGTTTGATATCCAACTGGAGGGCTCCTCTGTTGGGATCAAGGCGGTTTTGGGAGATCGGACGGGAAATATGATCGGGCTTTCCTCGGCATCGGTTCCGCACCAAGATTTGGAGCGTTTTACCGTGGCGTACGATGCGCTTGCGGTGATCGTGCATCGGGAGAACCCGATTCAAGGATTGACGCTTGCGGGGCTTTACGACATTTTTTCGGGCAAGGTAAAATATTTTGATGAATTGGAGGGTGCAACATGAAGGGCAAGCACAGCGAATCTATCGGAAAGATGCTCTTTCTCGGTGCCGCGATCCTGTGCGTGATCTCGATCGTTGCGATCTTTTCCTTTCTGATCCTGCGAAGCATCCCCTTTTTCCAAAAGATCGGATTGCGTGACTTTTTGTTCGGAGAGGTCTGGTCGCCCGACCGTTATGACACCTACGGCACGCCAAATCCCGTTGGCAGCTACGGAATCCTTCCCATGCTGGTCGGAACACTGCTCTCGGGCTTGTCGGCATTGCTGTTCGGCGGGACTCTCGGCGTGTTTTTCGCGGTATTTTTGGTATTTTTTTGTCCAAAAAGACTGCGATCCCTGTGTAATTCTCTGGTCTTGCTGTTGGCAGGGATCCCATCGGTGGTGTACGGATTTTTCGGCATTTCCTTTTTATTGCCGATCTTCTCCAAGGTAGCTCCCACCAACGGAAGCGGGCTTCTGGCAACCACACTGATTTTGGGGACTATGATCTTACCAACGGTGGTCGCGTTATTCAAAACCGCGTTGGAAGCGGTTCCGAAAAGCTATTACACAGGTGCGGTAGGGCTTGGAAGCTCGCACGTTCAGGCGGTGTTTTGCACGATGGTTCCCTCGGCGCGCGCAGGCATGAGAAATGCACTTTTGCTCGGCTTGGGACGTGCTTTGGGAGAAACAATGGCGGTGATCCTGGTTGCGGGAAACGCCCCCACATACCCTGCAGGATTGTTTCGAAGCTTTCGTGTGCTGACCGCGAACATTGCAATGGAAATGAGCTACGCGGGAGAGTTGCAGGAGGGTGCTTTGATCGCAACGGGATGCGTGCTTTTGGTACTGATCCTGATTTTGAATCTTTTGCTGGAGCATCGCACCCGTTTGCCGAAAAAAGCCAAGCTTTCCGACCGCTTGACCGCTTGGAAAAATCTCTTTTTCACATCTGCCATGATCCGCGCAAGGGTTGGTATTATGATCCTTTCAGGCGTGTTTGTGATTGCGATCCTGATTGTTTTGCCAAGCTTTCTTGTTTGGAA
Source organism: Clostridia bacterium (assembly GCA_017453335.1). The sequence goes on along the minus strand of JAFTKI010000027.1, from coordinate 1,672 downwards.
AGGTCTGCCCACGTGGTTGAATTCTCCCTCGTTTTTGTTTGGAAAATACGAATTCGGAGCACAAGAGATCACCCTGCTCCCCTCGTTGGTTGCCACGCTGATGGCAATGCTCGTCAGCCTTGCCGTGGCGATCCCCACGGGCGTGATGGCGGCGGTCTATCTGCACGAATACGCAACCAAAAACGGGTGGATCGTTCGAACAGTGCGCCGCGCGGTAGGGCTTCTCAACGGCGTTCCCTCAATCGTGTACGGGCTTTTCGGCATGATGGCATTTCTCCCTCTGCTGGGTGGTTCGGCATCCATTTTGGCAGGCGCACTGACAGTCTCGATCTTGCTGTTACCCACGGTGATCCGCGCAACCGAGGAAAGTCTTTCGGCAGTGGAGGCAGGTCAGCGCGAGGGGAGCTTTGCCTTGGGCGAAGGAAAAACGGGAACCGTTTTGCGCATCGTTCTGCCTGCCGCGTTTCCGGGGATCCTTTCGGCAGTTCTGTTGAGCATCGGACGCGTGTTGAGCGAATCCGCGCCCTTTTTGTACACGATGGGATCTGTGCTCACAGCGATGCCGAGGAGTTATTTTGACCGAGGAACCACACTGGCGGCGGCACTGTATCAGCTTGCGGGAGAGGGCTGGCACATTGAGGAAGCTTATGCCACGGCATTGATTTTGTTGATCGCGGTGTTTGCGCTCAATCTGCTGACGAGCCATCTCGCCGCAAAACTCCATCGAACTCCCAAGATTTGAAAGGAAAAGCTCTCATGCGTCACAAAAAAATGCCCGATCCCAAAATCAAACGGGAGTTCGGACAATCGATCTCGATCAAAAACGCAAACCTGTTTTACGGTGAGCGGCAAGCTCTGAAGGATCTTTCCCTGGAGATCCCCGCGCGGCAGATCACCGCATTGATCGGCCCCTCGGGATGCGGGAAATCAACCCTGCTCAAATGCCTGAACCGCATGAACGATCTCTCTCCCGAATGCAGCGTAACAGGCAGCTTTCTGGTGGGAGACGTTGACATTTATTCTCACATTGATCTGAGCGAATTGCGCAAAAACGTGGGAATGGTCTTTCAAAAGCCCAATCCGTTTCCCATGAGTGTGTTTGATAACGTTGCATACGGTCCGCGCGTTCAAGGCATCCGTCAAGCGTCACAGCTTGGGGAGATCGTGGAGGATTCGTTGCGCCGCGCCGCCATGTGGGACGAGCTTCAGAATCGTCTGCACTCCTCTGCCCTTCTGCTTTCGGGCGGTCAGCAGCAGCGGCTTTGCATTGCGCGGGCTTTGGCGGTCCGTCCAAAGATCCTGTTGATGGACGAGCCGACCTCCGCCCTGGATCCCATTTCCTGTGCCAAAATAGAGGAGCTTTGCCGTGAACTGCGAAAAACTACCACGCTTGTGATGGTCACACACAATATGCAGCAAGCGCGCAGGCTTTCGGACAAGACCGTTTTCCTGCTTTCGGGCGAATTGATCGAAGCCGACGACACCGAAAAGCTGTTCTCCTCCCCCTCTCGCCCCGAAACCATGCGCTATATCAACGGACAGTTTGGGTAAGGTGTGATTTTTTGTGGGAAACTTCTTGAAAGAAGTTTCCCACAACATTCAAGAACTTTCACGAAAGGGAAAGACTTGAGATTGATAAGATTTATGAGTCTCTGAACAGATTATAATGTAC
>JAFTKI010000026.1 GCA_017453335.1 Clostridia bacterium | reverse complement strand
GGGGGATATTTATTGTATCACGAAAACCACCGGCAGTGCTGGCGGTTCCAAAAAGCTTTCGCTTTGCACAGTTCCCGCCGCAGCGGAGGCTCCCTTTACACAAGGGAGGCTAAAGGATAGTTGCCACATCTGTGGCAGTGGGGCAACTTCCGCAAGTGGCGGATCATTCGACGAGCCTATAGGCTCAGCGTGTGAAATGCCCCAAGGGGGCTTGTGCAAGCCACCAGCACGGCCGGTGGTCATGACTGCCTTACAGCCCAAGTACTTTTGAGACCGAAGAGATGAGAAAACAGAGGAGCATTCCCAAAACGGTCGGCAAAGCCGCTGCCAAAAGCGTCCATTTCAAGCTTCCCGTTTCCTTTTTAACGGTCAGCAGAGTGGTTGAGCAGGGCCAATGGAAAAGGAAGAAGACCAGCACGCAAAGTGCCGTGGTGAGCGTCCAGCCGTTTGCCTGCAACAGCGCACCCAATTCTCCAAGGCTTCCGTAATCGGACAGTGTCCCTTGTGCGCGGTATGCCATCACGATGATCGGGATCACGATCTCATTTGCGGGGAATCCCAAAATGAATGCCAGGAGGATCACGCCATCCATGCCGATCAGGCGCGCGAAGGGATCCAAGAAATCGGATGCATGGGAGAGGAGCGTTGCATCCCCCACCGATACGTTTGCCAAGATCCAGATCACAGCCCCCGCAGGAGCCGCTACCGCGATCGAGCGCGCAAGCACGAACAGTGTGCGGTCAAAGATTGAGCGAATCAACACCTGCCCGAATTGAGGGCGGCGGAAGGGCGGCATTTCCAAGGTAAAGGAGGAGGGGACGCCCTTCAAAACCGTTTTTGACAAGAGTCTTGTGAGGCAAAGGGTTACCGCTACCGACAGCACGATCAAAAGCGTGAGAACAAGCGCCGACCAAAAAGAGCTTATCTGTGATGCACCGCCAATCAAAAACAGTGTGATCAGCGTGACCAGTGCGGGAAATCTCCCGTTGCAGGGAACCAGGCTGTTGGTCAGAATTGCCAGCAGCCGTTCTCTGGGCGAATCGATGATGCGGCATCCCACCACACCTGCGGCGTTACAGCCAAAGCCCATACACATCGAAAGTGCTTGCTTTCCGCAGGCATCACAGCGTTGAAAGGGACGGTCAAGATTGTACGCCACGCGCGGCAGATACCCCGAATCCTCCAAAAGCGTAAAGAGCGGAAAAAAGATTGCCATCGGCGGGAGCATGACCGAAACCACCCAAGCCAGCACGCGTAAAACGCCGTCGCAGAGAAAGCTGACCGACCACGGCGGCAGCCCGAGGTTGCATAAAAAAACGGAAAAATGATCCAGCGCACCGAAAAAGAGGCTTGAGAGCAGCTCGGAAGGAACATTGGATGCTCGTATTGTCAGCCAGAAAATGAACAGGAGCAACAGGATCATCACGGGGTATCCCGTCAGCCGTCCCGTCAGAATACGGTCGAGCTTACGGTCACGCGCGGCAGGGTCCTTCTTTGGAGGCTTGATGACTCCGCGCATCAGATGCTCGGCGTAGGATACCGTCGAGGAAACGATCAGATCCCCAAGTGCTACGGCATCGATCGCGTTGTCGGATAAAAACAACCGTGCCTCTCGGAGTGCTTGTCGGATTTTTTCGTCTGCCGAAAGATCTGATCCAAGATACTCCGAAAGTGCTTTTTGCAATCCCTCGTTGCCGTCCAGAAGTCTCAGCGCCACCCAACGGCTGTCAAGTCTTCCCAAAGAGTGTCCGTCAAGGGCATTTTCCACGATTCCGATGGCGGTTTCAATCGCGTGCGGATAGGGAATGCAAAAGCCGTGTGAGCCGAGCGGCGTTTCCATGCAATCGTCCAAGGCTCCCAAAAGCGGTGATAGCGTTCGTTTTTTTCGTGCGGTGACTCCCACAACGGGAACGCCCAGCCGCTCCTGCAACAGATCAAGATCAAGCTCGATCTGCTTTTTTCGGGCTTCGTCCAGAAGGTTGACGCATACCACCACACGCGCGCCACATTCGAGAATTTGTAAAACCAGATGCAGATTCCGCAACAGACACGTGGCGTCACACACCGCTACGGTGGCATCTGGCTCGCCGAAAAAGAGAAAATCACGGGCGATCTTCTCCTCGGCAGAGTGTGCGGAGAGCGAGTAGGTTCCGGGAATATCAACTAAGGTGAATGTATGCCGATCCGAGGTACAGCGTCCCTGCGCACACGCCACCGTTTTCCCGGGCCAGTTACCCGTGTGCTGATGCATTCCCGTCAGCGCGTTGAAAACCGTGCTTTTTCCCACGTTTGGGTTGCCTGCCAACGCAATTACAGCGGTCTCGCTCTGTGCCGCTCGCAGATCAGGCACCGTCGTTGCACCCAAGCCCACGGAATGTTTGGTCAGTCCCATATCATTCGTCGGCTATGGGAAAGCAGGGCAGAACGCGGATCGATCGGGCATCGGTTGCGCGAATTGCGATCACAGCACCGCGGATCAGATAGGCACTCAATTCACCGCCCGGAGCCTTGCCGATACATTCTACTGCGGTGTCCTCGATCAATCCGAGATCCTGCAGCCTTTGCCGCATGGCAGGCGGATTTTTCAGCTCGTATACCACGGCACGGTCACCGATCTTTATTTCGTTCAAGCCAACAATCGTTTGCATAGCATAAATTCCTCTCAATTCCAAATACTGTTACCAGTTTATTCGTTCAACTGTGGGATGGTTCAAGAGATAAAACGAAAATCAAGCTTCAAATTTTTGGTCGTGAGAGATGCGGATTTTCTTGACAAAAAAAGGGGAATACTGTATAATAGAATTTGGATTGAAAGGAAAGAGACGAATGGTCTTTTCTTCACTGATCTTTTTGTTTGGCTTTCTGCCTCTGACGCTTTTATGCTATTACTGCGTCCCCCGCGTATGGCGTAATCTTGTGCTTTTTGTATTCAGCCTCGCGTTCTACGGCTGGGGAGAACCGATCTATCTGTTCCTGATGCTGTTTGCCGTTACGTCGGCGTATCTGTTCGGCTTTTTGATTGAAAAATACAAGGAAACGGAGCCGAAAAAAGCCAAGCGGGCATTGATTTTTTCGCTGGCGGTCAATCTTTTTTTGCTCCTGTTTTTTAAATATTACCCCTTTTTTGCCGAGAATTTGTCGCGCTTGCCCTTTATTTCGCTCCCGTCGCTCAAGGATTTGAGACTTCCCATCGGGATCTCCTTTTACACCTTTCAGATCATGTCCTACACGGTGGATGTGTATCGGAATGATTGCAGAGTGCAACGAAACTACGTAAGGTTTGGCACCTACGTCACCTTGTTTCCGCAACTGGTCGCAGGGCCGATCGTGCGGTATCAGACCATCGACCGTGAGCTGTGTGAGCGCCGCGAAACGGTGGATGACTTTGCCTCCGGCGTCTCGCGCTTTTGCTGCGGACTTGCCAAAAAGGTTTTGGTGGGGGATGCTTTGGCGGCAGGACATGCCTATTATCTGAGTCTTGCCGACTTCGAAATGACGGCTCTTGGCGCGTGGATGACGGCGATCCTCTTTACACTTCATTTGTATTACGATTTTTCGGGTTACTCGGATATGGCGATCGGGCTTGGCAGAATGTTCGGCTTTCACTTTCCCGAAAACTTCAATTATCCTTATATCGCAAGAAGTATTACCGAATTCTGGCGACGGTGGCACATTTCGCTGTCCACTTGGTTTCGGGAATATGTATATATTCCACTGGGCGGAAATCGCAGGGGAAAGCTTCGGCAGTATTGGAATCTTGCCGTAGTCTGGCTTTTGACGGGCTTTTGGCACGGAGCCAACTGGAATTTTGTTTTGTGGGGAGCGTACTACTGTGTCATATTGATCCTGGAAAAAGCCTTTTTGTTGCGTGCTTTGAAAAAAGCACCGCGCCCCTTGGCGCATTTTTATACGCTGTTTTTGGTGGTCGTTGGCTTTTTGATCTTTTCTAATACCGATCTTGTGCTGTTTTGGCGTTGCTTTTTGGCATTGTTTGGCGTGGGATGCACAGCAGCAAGCTCTGCAACCGCTGTGTATCAATTCAGGCATCTTTTGCCTCTGATCCTGATCGCGGCGGTCGGCGCAACTCCGCTGCCGAGAAAGCTGATGCAGCTCGTGACAGAACGGTGCCGACCGAGCCGAGTCTTGGTTCCGATCCTTTGCACGGCGGCGTTTTTGTTGTCTACGGCGTATCTGGTGGATTCCACCTACAGCCCCTTTGCTTACACACAGTTTTAAGGAGGGGAGACGATGGAAAAAAACAATAGCCGCATCACCGTTTTTCTGTTTATTGTTATGATCTTCGGGTTTTCCTTGGCGTTTTTGCTGACTCCCGATCAAGCCTTTTCCGAGCAGGAGAACCGCAGTCTGCGCACCTTTCCGCGCTTTTCGTGGGATGCGCTTGCATCGGGTGACTATTCTGCGGATATCAATGATTATTTTGCCGATCAGTATCCCCTGCGTGATCTTTTCGTGGGCGTGAAGGCTGTGTCGGAGCTTGCCCTTGGCAAGGGAGAGAACAACGGGGTTCTGCTGGGAGAGGACGGACAACTGGCACAACGCCTGTTTGATATTTCGCGCGCCGACGGAACCGTTACGCAAAATACCGACCGATTCGATGCGCTCACCGTCAGCCGTGCCGCCGAAGGGATCAACCGAGCCGCGCAAAACGCACAGGTTCCGTTCCACGTTTTGCTGACGGGCAGAACACTTGATATTACCGCATCGTCCTTTTCTTATTCCAACGAATCGGGAGATGCTCTGCGAGCAGCTCTTGGGGAGCAGCTTGACGGATCGGTGCGCTATATCGATACCATTCCGACGATGATCGAAAAGCACCGCTTGGGAGAGTCGGTTTACTACAAAACCGATCACCACTGGACAACGCTCGGCGCGTACTATGCGTATGTTGAAACGATGCGTTCCTTTGGAATGGAGAACGAGCTCCTGCCACCGACAGCCTTTGAGCAGGTTGTTGCATCCGATGCTTTTTACGGTACGGCATGGTCGAAAAGCGGCATGAAATTCGTATCTCCCGATACGTTGGAGCTATGGCTCAGAGGGAACGAGGACGCCTTTACGGTGATTGCCGATGGGGTTCCCGTTGACGGACTTTACGCCATGGAATATCTCGGCAAAAAGGACAAATATTCGGTATTTTTGGACGGAACACACGATGTTGTGACCGTTACGAAAAAGGATGGAGAACCCCGTCCCACGCTGCTGTTGCTCAAGGATAGCTTCGCCAATTCGTTAGCCCCTTTTTTGGCACAGCATTTTGATCTGATTCTTTTGAATCTTTCTTCCGCGCGCTCCGATTTTACCAACGTCACAGCCTTGGCAGAGAAATACGGTGTTGACCGTGTTCTGTTGGTTTATACGCTGGAAAACGTGATCGGGGCATCCAAATTGCAAAAACTTCGTTAAAGGTAGGATAAGACTATGAAAAAATGGAAACAGGTGCTTTGCATTACGTTGATCATCATGGGCGTTTTGGTAGCCTCTGCGGTGGTGATCGGTATCCTAAATGCCACCGTATTTAACGGCTCGATCAATTTCGGTTGGACCGACTATCGCTATGAATCGGATGGTTATACGGTGGGTGAGGGAACCGTTTTTGATGCGGGCATTACGTCGATCTCGGTCGATTGGCTGGAGGGAGATGTGCAGATTGAGGTATGCGAGGACGATTTTATTTCTGTTTCCGAGCTTTGTATGGAGGAGCTTACCGATGCCACGCGCTTGCATTGGCGTGTCAGCGGAACCGAACTGAGCGTGAAATCGCGTGAATCGGCATGGTTTTTCGGAAGCGATCCCGAGAAAAAGCTCACGCTTCGGATCCCGGAGCGTATGCTGGCACAGATGGGGGCCTTGACGGTCAAAACACACGATGGTGATCTGACACTGGCAGGAGTCAGCGCCCGGTCTTTGAGTGTTGAGTGTGTGGACGGTGACCTGTATGCCGCGATGCCGTTTGCACCCCAAACGCTTTCGGTGACCGCAAAGGACGGACAGGCAGCTCTCGTGCTTCCGAAGGACGCATCCTTCTCTTTGCAATGGACACGGGACGAGGGGATCATCGTTACCGATTTTGCCATTCGAAGCGAAGGCGGGAACTACGTAGTCGGCTCGGGAGAATCGCAGTTTTACGTTACCACCGATGATGAAGACCTGATGATAGATATTTTGCCGTGATCTCATCACGGAAGGGGCTGATTCATTCAGCGCAGAACAAAAGCCACGGAGTGGGAAAAAGAAAAAACAACTGATTTTTACAAATTTTCTTAGAATGTTGAAATCCGCCGACAAAAAATCGGCGGATTTCCTCGTTTTATGTGGCTTTTTAGCCGCGATTTGCCTCTCTGCGGTATCTTTGTACGGCAGAGAGGCAAATCGTGTCTTCTGCATCTAAACGATTCAGCCTCTTTTTTATATTTACTGCCTGGCGGGAGCATGTCTTCCGCTTTTTTTGTTTTTTTAAGGTCTTTTCGGGTACCTCCGAAAAGGCGAAAAAAGATGAAAATTTTTTCAAAAAATTTTTCAAAACCTATTGCTTATTTGAAAATTATATTGTATAATATACTCACAGGTGGAGCAAAGTGGAGCGAAATGTTGAAAAGTGGAGCGAAAACGGCGTTTTTACCGAAATTTTTGAAGAAGGAGGCAGGTTGAATATGCTGGGTGGAGAATTCAGACACAATATGGATATAAAAAACCGTATTTTCATTCCCTCAAAGCTTCGTGAAGAGCTGGGCGAGACCTTTGTGATTGCCAAAGATATTCGTGAGACCTGCCTGAAAGTTTACTCCCTCGTAGGATGGGAGGAGTATATCAAGCCTCTGCGTGAGCAAAAGCGCAGTTTGTCCGAAAAGATCCTGCGATATTTGCATGCGTCCTTGGTTCAGGTTACACCCGATTCGCAGGGAAGAGTGGTGTTGCCGCCCGAACTTGTGGATCATGCACAGATCCGCAAAGGGATTGTGATCGTGGGTTGCTGCGATTACGCGGAAATTTGGGCTGAGGCTGTTTACAGCAAGCTCAAGGAGGAAGAGGATGTCAGCCTCTTGCTGGAAGAGCTGGAAGAGCTTGGACTTTAAAACAAAAAACAGAAGGGAGAAATGAAATATGGCAGAAACGGTTCACTTCTCTCACCGTCCCGTGATGCTGGAGCCCTGTATGGAGGGCTTGAAGATCAAGGTGGACGGAACCTACGTTGACGGAACCGCAGGCGGCGCAGGACACAGCTCTGCTATCGCATCCCGATTGGGGGAGAGCGGTAGATTGATCGCATTGGATCAGGACGAAACGGCAGTAGCGGTTGCAACCGAGCGCTTGAGCGTATTCGGTGAGCGCGCACGCGTGGTGCGAAGCAATTTTTGCGAGCTTGAATCGGTTTGCAGATCGCTTGGGATCGAGCAGATCGATGGACTGTTGCTGGATCTGGGAGTTTCCTCCTACCAGCTTGACACCGCCGAGCGCGGTTTTTCCTATCAGGCAGACGCACCGCTTGATATGCGCATGGACGTGCGCAATCCCTTGACCGCACGAACGGTTGTGAATGAATACACAGAGGACGAACTTCGCAGGATCCTCTTTGAGTACGGAGAAGAACGCTTTTCTTCCCGCATAGCAACAAACATAATCCGCCACAGAGAAAAGGCTCCGATCGAGACCACAGGGGAACTGGTCGAGATCATCAAGCAGTCGATTCCTGCGGCACAAAGAGACGGCGGACACCATCCGGCAAAGCGCTCATTTCAGGCTTTGCGCATTGAGGTGAATTCCGAGTTGGATGTGATTGCTCCGGCAATTCGGTCCGCCGTGCGTCTTTTGGCTCCGGGTGGGCGCATTGCCATCATCACCTTCCATTCCTTGGAGGATCGTATCGTAAAGCAAGCATTCGCGGAACTTGCACAGGGCTGTACCTGTCCCAAGAATTTTCCGATCTGCGTTTGCGGAAACCGTCCCAAGCTCAAGGTGATCACCAAAAAGCCGATTTTGCCGGACGCTGAGGAACTGGAAATCAACCCGCGCGCTCGAAGTGCAAAGCTTCGCGTAGCGGAAAAACTGTAAAAGACTACTATTATAAATAAAGGAAAGGAGCAAACACATGGACGCGTGGAATATCAACGAAACCGAACGGGTCGGCGGAGCGGAAGGCTCGGTGTGTGTTGCTTCTGTTTCCGATCGTTTTGCCGAGAGAGGACTGATTGCATCGGTTAGACTCGGCGCAAAACAGCAGATCGAGCGCGAGGAGCAAACGCGCGCGCTGGATCCGCAGGCGTACCGCCTGTCACAGATGTCGCAGGCTGCTTTGAACGGGCAGTACCGCCGCGGCAAGGAAACGATGTCCTCGGATGACGTTTTGCGTTATTTCGGTGAAAATCGCCGCAGACATGTTCAGACTGCCGATTTTGAAGGAAATACGGGCATCGATGAATGTGAAGCCGATCCTGTAACCAAGAAAAGCTTGGTTTGGACGCAGGTTGCAAGCAAAAAAACACTTCGAGAATTGCCACAGGGTGTAAAAAGAAGAGTGATCAAGACCACCAAACGGTTGATGACGCAAACCCCGAAGTGGATGGATTTCTCCCGTGCCGATGCAAGTCGGGAAAAACGCCGTTTCCCGTTGTCCGCTTTCGTAGCGGTAATCGTAATCGCGCTTTGCCTGATGCTGATCGTGGCAAGCTCGGTAATGCTGACACGTGCCGAAAGCGAGGTCAGCTCACTGAACAAGGAGATTGATGATACCTCGGCAGAGATCGCAAAGCTGCGCTCCGATGTAGAGGCGGAAAACGATCTTTTGGAGATCCGCAGGATCGCCGTTGAAGAATACGGCATGGTGGACGAGGAATTTGTAAAGATGGAATATATGGAAGGCTCCTCCGAGGATTCTGTGGAAAGCTTTGAGGAAACTCCGCGTGAAACGGTTGGATTGGATGCTATTCTGAGTGCCATCGGCTTGAAATAAGCGCGGAGAAGTCATATTTTTTGACAACCCTCCATAGAATGAATAGCAGGGTGAGGGGTTCTTCCTTCGCCTTTCCGTAAAAGAGAACGTGGGAAAGGAGATACGCAATGAAGGAACTCAAGCCGGACGGACCGGATGATTTGTCGGAATCGAATCCCGGACTGTTCAAACGCTCCCGCGTGCTTCTTTTCTTGGCGGTTGCGCTGTTTGGAGGTCTGCTGATCCGCATTCTGCTGTTGCAGACTGTGGAGTATGACCGCTATCAGCAAAAGGTGCTGGAGCAAATGACCACCGAGAGCGAGGTGGTTGCCGAGCGCGGCAATATTTATGATGTCAACGGTGCGCTTCTGGCAACCAACATCAATACTTACCGTATTTTTATTTCTCCCTCCTCGATCGCCGACGCGCAGGTTGAGGCAAACAAAAACGGGGAGGATGTTCAATACAGCGAATTGATCTCCAAAAAGCTCTCCGAGCTTCTTGGTGTGGATTACAGCTACGTTCTGAAGCAAACGACCTATACAAAATATCTCGACCGCACCATCAAAAAGGAAGTGGACGAGGCAAGCGCGGACCGAGTACGCGCTTTTATTGATGAATACGGTCTGCAGAGAATGGTATATCTGCAAACCACCGAAACACGGTATTATCCGTATTCCAACATGGCATCCCATGTGATCGGCTTTACGGGAAGCGACGGATCGGGACTTTACGGCTTGGAATATCAGTACAACACCATGCTGTCGGGGACCAACGGCAGATACATCACAGCGCGCGACGCGCAAGGCAACGAAATGCCGTATTCCTACAAGGAATACATCGCCGCGGAGCCGGGATATCACCTGAATACAACGATTGACGTATATGTACAATCGGCTCTTGAGGAGCAGGTTCGCAACGCTTATTTGGAATCCAACGGCGAAAACCGTGCCGCAGGCATCGTGATGGATGTTAACACGGGTGCGATCCTTGGTATGGCGACCTATCCCGATTTCAATCTGAACGATCCCACCGCGCTTGATTCCCAATCGCTCCTGAAGCTGGCAAGCAGCGGCTTGGAGGAGGGAAGCGAAAGCTACAGTGAATACCGCCAACGGCTTTGGCTGAATATGTGGTCCAACAAGGCGATCACCGAGGCATACACGCCCGGATCGACCTTCAAGGTCATCACGGCGGCAATGGCGCTGGAGGAAAGCGTTGTTTCAAAAGAGGAGACCTACACCTGTGCGGGATCCTATGATGTTCTGGGACACGATATCCACTGTCACAAGGTTCACGGACACGGAACGCTGACCTTTGTAGAAGGAATCCAGCAGTCCTGCAACCCTTGGCTGATGCGGGTAGGCTTGCGGATCGGCGGCACTCGCTTTTACAGTTATCTGCGCTCGTTCGGTTATTTTGAACGCACGGGCGTTGATTTGCCCGGTGAGGGTGTGAGCGTGTTTCAGAAAGAATCCAAGCTCACCGATCTTGACCTTGCCATTTATTCGTTCGGACAAAACTTCAGCGTTACGCTGATCCAACAGATCACCGCGATCTCTGCTGTTGCAAACGGCGGCTATCTGGTACAGCCGCACCTGGTTTCCTCGGTAGTAGATAATGACGGAAATGTGATCAAATCTTATGATAATACCGCACGCAGACAGATCGTGAGTGAAGCGGTTTGTGCCGAGGTCTCAAAGATCCTTGAAGGCGGTGTTTCGGGCAACGGCGGCGCGAAAAACGCTTACGTTGCGGGGTATCAAGTTGCGGCAAAAACGGGTACCTCCGAGAAAAAGGAGCGCGAATGCCCGAGATGCGACAGCACCGCGGAATTGAAAACGGTAGACGGTGTTCGGCAATTCGTTTGCAGTCTTTGCGGATATACAGGGGACAGCGAGCTGTTTCCCGTCAGCAGTGATTATGTTTGCTCCACTGTGGCTTACGCGCCCGCCGACAATCCGCAATATGCGGTGATCATCATCGTGGATGAGCCGCATCCCTCCACGGGAGCGGCATACGGAAGCACCGTTGCGGCACCGTACGTTGGAAACGTGATGAAGACCATTCTTCCTTATCTTGGCGTAGAAGCGGTTTACACCGAGGAGGAGCTTCAGAAAATGACGGTCAAGATCCCCGATTATCAGCATTATCTCGGCCGTGTTGCCGAAGATTATGCATCGGAATATCTCGGTGTGAGCGTTGAGATCGTGGGAGATCCCGAAGGGATCGTTTACAAGCAATATCCCGAAGCGGGAACCGTTGTGGAGAAAAATTCCGCAAAGATCATTTTGTACACGGGCAAGGGTGCCGAGGTGCAAAACGGAATTGTTCCCGATGTGATCGGTTCAAGTGCGGTGGCGGCGAATGCCGCGATCGTGAACGCGGGCTTCAATATTCGTATCCTGGGAACAAAGAATTATCTATCGGGCAAGGGTGCCGTTGTCGTTTCGCAAAGTGTGGCGGCGGGGACCGAATTGCCAAAGGGAAGTGTGATCGAGGTGACCTTCCGATATTTGGATGATGTCGATTTCACACCTCTTGAGAACGATTAAGACAGACTGAAACCTCTCTGTCGGGAAGTTGAAACAACAATTTTTCGTCGGGAGAGCAGAATGAAACTGAAATTTTTATGTCAATCAGCCGATATTTTATGTCCGAAGGAGAGTGAGACGGTTGAGATCGGTTCGATCGTGACCGATTCAAGGAGAGCAGGGAACGGATGCCTGTTTATCTGTATTCGTGGGACTCGCACAGACGGTCATAAATATATCGAGCAAGCCGTCCGAAACGGATGCAGAGCCGTTCTGATTGAAGAAGGGCATGCGGTCGATGCTCCAAGCAACGTGACCGTGCTGAGAACCAAAAGCACAAGACGCGCGGCGGCAATGCTTTACAACGCATGGTACGGTGATCCCGTTTCACGGTTGCATATAATCGGCGTAACGGGAACCAACGGAAAAACCAGTGTGACCTATCTGCTCCGCGCGATCCTGGAATCGGCGGGATACAGATGCGGCTTGATCGGAACCGTGGGCTGCGAATCGATAGGAAAACGGATGGATAGCCGATCGGATGATCCGCTTGCAAACATGACCACTCCCGATCCCGAGGTGCTGTACGGCTTGCTTGCCGAAATGGTGCGTGACGGCGTGGAATACGTGGTGATGGAGGTCTCCTCTCACGCACTGGCACTGGAAAAGACAGCTCCAATGGTCTTCGATGTTGGGATCTTTACCAATCTGACCGCTGAGCATCTGGATTTTCATCGTACGATGGAGTCCTACGCAAAGGCAAAAGCCGAGCTGTTTGCCAAAAGCCGTATATCGATCCTGAATCATGATTCTCCTTATGCTCCCGAAATGGAGAGGCACGCAAAGGGAAGCGTGATCCGTTGCTCACAGAAGATCCTTGCCGATGCATGCGCAAGTAATGTGCGCTTCTCGGAAAACGGTGTCAGGTACGACCTGCATTTTCGGGAGGATAGAGTGAGCATTCATTCCCCGATCGCAGGCTTGTTTACGGTCATGAACACCATGCAGGCGGCACTTGCCGCAAGAGCGTTGGGCGTTGACCTTGAATCGATCCGAAAGGCGCTTTTGACCGTTCGGGGGATCAAGGGCAGAATGGAGCCCGTAGTACTTGATGGGGCGGAGTTTCGCGTGCTGATCGATTACGCACACACACCCGATGCCTTAAAGCGGCTTTTGCAAAGCGCACAGCGGATCAAAAAGCCCGATGGGCGAGTGGTTTTGCTGTTTGGCTGCGGCGGTGACCGAGACAGAAGCAAGCGGGGAGAGATGGGACGCATCGCATCCCTGTATGCCGATCTTGTGATCGTCACCTCGGACAACAGCCGAGGAGAAGAGCCCTCTTCGATCATCGAAGAAATTTGCGCGGGAATTCTTCCCGAGCGGGAGCATCAAGTGATCCCGGACAGACGTGAGGCAATATACAGCGTTGTATTAAATGCAAAAAAAGATGACCTGATCCTGCTGGCGGGAAAAGGTCATGAGGAATATGAGATCATACGGGACAAAAAGCTCCCGTTTTCGGAAAGAGAGATCGTGCGTGCCGCATTTGCGGAGCGTGCGCAACAAAGAAGTGATGCAGACGCACAGGAGACCGACCAATGAAAACACGATTCAGCATCAATCAAATCAGCTTCGGAACCCTCTCGCGTTTGTGCGGAGGGGAGCTTCGCCAAGGGGCGCTTGGTGAGGTTGCGGTTCGGTTTATCTGCACCGATTCCCGAGAGGCTGATGCCGAGACCGCATTCGTTGCCCTGCGAGGCGAGCGGGTGGACGGTCACGATTATATCGCTTACGCGCTTGAAAAGGGCTGCCGTTGCGTGATCTGCGAGCGCCGTACTCCCGAGCTTGAGAACTCCGAAGCAACCGCAATCGTGGTCAACGATACCGAGCTGGCTCTCTCCAGATTGGCGAATAATTATCGCACTTACCTGCATTGCAAAACGGTTGCGGTAACGGGCAGTGTTGGAAAGACCACCACCAAGGATCTGATCGCATCGGTTCTTTCGGTGGGAAAGCAGGTCGCAAAAACACCGGGAAACCACAACAGCCTGATCGGAATGCCGCTTTCGATGATCACGGTTCCCGCCGACTGTGAGTGGTCGGTTTTGGAAATGGGCATGAGCGGTTTTGGTGAGATCGAACGTCTTTCGATCGCAGCCGAGCCCGATATTGCCGTGATCACCAACATCGGAAGCTCGCATATAGAAATGCTTGGCTCCAGAGAGAATATTTGCCGCGCAAAGCTGGAGATCCTTTCGGGACTCAAGGAAAACGGCGTTTTGATCCTCAGCGCAGACGAGCCGCTTTTGCGAAACGTTCGCGGTAAAAGTTACCGCACGGTCTATGTGTCGACTTCGCGTGAAAATGTTGAGTTTTATGCAAAGAATATAAGAGTGGAAACCAACAGAACGGTTTTTGATATCGTGCATGGCACGCATGAATACCGCGATCTGGTCATTCGCATTCTGGGCAAGCATAACGTATACGCCGCGCTGTATGCCTTTGCGGTTGCAACACTGGCAGGACTTGAAGAGGCGCAGATCCGCGAAGGATTGCTTCGCTATACGCCCGACGGGATGCGTCAGCACATTTACGATATGGGAGACTTCACGGTTTTGGAGGATTGCTACAATGCGTCTCCCGAATCGATGATCGCCGCCGTTGAGGTTCTTCGCCAGTATTGCTCCAGCACGGGAAGAAGAAGCATAGCGGTGCTTGGCGATATGCTGGAGCTTGGCAGTGACAGCCCCGCGCTGCACCGCTCGGTCGGAGCCTATCTTGCCGAAAAAAAGATCGACCGCTTGTTCACGGTTGGTGCCAACGCATCGCAAATTGCCGTGGGTGCGCGGCAGAGCGGAATGCCGAAGGGCTCGATCGTTCAGAACCGCGATGCCAAAAACTTACAGCTTACTGCCGAACAGCTAAAGGCATGCTTGCAGCCGGGAGATGTTCTTCTGGTAAAGGCCAGCCGAGGCGTTGGGGCAGAGCAGATCTTAGAGTATTTGAAAAAAATGGCTTGATACAGTCTTGAAGGGAGGAATCGGTTGCTGTGAATCCGTTTGTGATAACATTTCTATTGGTTGCGGTATCGGTGCTTTTGCTGACCGTTCTGGTAGAGAGACGGCTGATTCCGTACCTCAAATCCCGCAAGGTCGGACAGGTGATCCTTGAGATCGGTCCCCGTTGGCACAAGCACAAGGAGGGAACTCCCACAATGGGAGGCATCGGTTTTATTTTGCCGCTTCTCTTTGTGATGGCAGTGTATTTTATCTACACCGCCGTGCAGGGCAGATCTGCCGAGCTGATCCCCCTGGCGCTCACGCTTGCCTTTGCGATGGCAAACGGACTGATCGGCTTTGTGGATGACTACTACAAGCTGATCAAAAAGCAAAACGAGGGACTCAGCGCCAAGCAAAAGCTTTTCTTGCAGTTGGTCATTGCCACGGCCTACGTTACCGTAATGGCGTACACGGGCAATCTTTCCACCTCGCTTCATATCCCGTTTACCAATCACTTCTTTGATTTGGGATATGCATGGTATCCCATCGCCGTTCTTATCTTGGTCGGTGTGGTCAACGGTTCCAATCTGACCGATGGCTTGGACGGACTTGCAAGCTCGGTGGTATTCGTGATCGGCGGATTCTTCGCGTGTCTTGCCTTCGTTTGGATGGATGAACAGCTTTCCTTGGTAAGTGCTTCCTTGCTGGGCGCGTCGCTTGGATTTTTGGTCTACAATTTCCATCCCGCAAAGGTTTTTATGGGGGATACGGGATCTTTGTTCTTTGGTGCGATGATCATCGCGTCCTGCTTTATGATCGACGAGCCGTTGATCGGACTTCTGATCGGTGCGGTCTTTATCATCGAAATGCTGTCCAGCTTCCTGCAAACGGGATTCTTTAAGCTGACACGCAAGCTGACGGGAACAGGGAAGCGGATCTTCCGCATGGCACCGCTTCATCATCATTTTGAAAAATACGGCTGGAACGAATATCAGATCGTTATCTGTTTTTCGATCGCAGAGCTATTATTTTGTATTCTGGCGTGGTTCGCGCTGTAATAAACTGACAGAAAGGTTGCACGTATATGAACTTTGATAGGCGGCAGGCTCGTGCCGAAAAACGCGACGTTATCTACCGCGAAAAGATTCATGAGGAAAAGACGGAAAAAGCGATTCCCACCAAAGGGATCGTGGACGTTCCGTTTCTCCTGATCACGGCGGCACTGCTCTTGTTTGGCTGCGTGATGGTATACAGTGCATCCTCGGTTTACGCCGAGCAATACCACGATGACACCACTTATTTTATCGCAAGACATCTGGTTTTTATCCTCATGGGTGTTGCATTCGCATCGTTTATCGCGGCATTCTGCACGCCGATCTTCTGGCGGGACCTCAGCTATATACTGTTTGGGATCTCGATCGTGCTTCTTTTGCTGGTTCCGCTCATTGGAACCGATCTTGGCAGCGGTGCGAAGCGTTGGCTGGACTTTAAAGTATTTACGCTGCAGCCCTCCGAGATCGCAAAGCTTGCACTCGTGTTGAGTCTTGCAAGGTTTATGAGTGATCACGAAAAGAAGATCTTGTCGGAGCATCGCTTTGGCGGAAGCTTCAAGTACGGTGTTTTGTTCCCCGGAATTTTCATTGTAACGCTGATTGGTCTGATTGCCATTGAAAAGCACATTTCGGGCGTTATGATCATCGGTATGATCGGTATGGCGGTCATGTTTCTGGGAGGGACGCGGATGCGTTGGATCATCGGCATCGGTGCTGCGATCGTTTGCGCAGGGTGCCTGTTGGTGCTGGTTTCCGAGTATGCGCAAACGCGTGTGCTGACCTGGTGGAATATCGAGGAGGCAGATCCGTTGGGCTCGGCATGGCAGACCTTACAAGGACTCATGGCGATCGGCTCGGGCGGTATCTTCGGAACGGGGCTTGGAAACAGCCGACAGAAATTCGGCTACGTTTCACAGCCGCAAAATGACTTTATTTACACCATCGTGTGCGAGGAGCTTGGCTTCTTCGGAGCCTTGCTCGTGGTGGCACTTTTCGTTGCTTTGGTGTGGCGCGGCTTTTACATCGCACGTCACCTGCCCGACAAGTGCAGTGCGCTGATCGTTTACGGCCTTTCGTTCAAGGTTGCCCTGCAGGTAATTTTGAACATTGCCGTTGTTACCAATATGATGCCGAATACGGGCATCGCGCTTCCGTTCTTCAGCTACGGAGGCACGTCACTCATCTTGCAGATCGTTGAGGTGGGAATCATTCTCTCGCTCTCGCGCTACGCATCTCACAGAAAAGTATAAGCATTACCATAAAATTTTTGAAAGGAGAAGATACCGTGCAAAAACGCAGAACACATCATTTCAAGGTAACCTTATCAATCGCCACAGGCGCGTCAAGCCTTTTGTTGCTGATTTTGGCAATGTTCGGAAACTCTTTTACCATTGAGTCGTTAGACGTTCTCATCAACTGCATTTTTACCGTTTTGGGATTGGCGGCGGCAAGCTTTCTTTTGTTCAGCTTCGTGCCGTACTTCCGCGGCGATAAGCGCTGGTATTCGATCTCCGCTCTCTTGACCGTTGCATTTTTCATTGGAACTGCCATTATCTGGAGGGTTCCCGCTGCGGGGATGGTGCTGTAATGAGAGTTTTACTGACAGGCGGCGGAACCGCAGGACATATCAATCCTGCACTTGCGATCGCGGAGATCATCAAGGAAAACGATCCTTCTGCCGTGATCGAATTCGTTGGAATCCGAACCGGAAAGGAAGCCGATCTGGTTCCCCGTGAGGGATATCGGCTGCACTTCGTTCGCTCCATGGGGATCAAGCGTTCGCTCTCACCCTCCAATATCAAAGCGCTTTGGCTGGCACTCCGCTCACCAAAGCTGAAGGAAACACAAAAGATTTTAGACGACTTTCAGCCCGATATCGTGATCGGAACAGGCGGATACGCATCCTGGCCGATCATGAAGGCGGCGGCAGACCGAGGGATTCCGACAGCGATCCACGAATCCAACGCGATCCCGGGGATGACCGTAAAACGTCTTCAGAAGCATGTGGATATGATCTGGACGAACTTTGAAGCCACGGCGAACGATCTCAAGACGCAGGATAAGGTGCATCGGGTAGGGAACCCGTTGCGCGCACAGTTTGATCACTGTACGGCGGAGCAAGCAAAGAAGGAACTCGGATTTTCCGCAGATCAACGTCTGCTGCTTTCGTTTGGAGGCAGTATGGGAGCAAGCACTGTTAACTCGGCGGTGCTGGAGCTGATGAAGGAATTCAGCGCAAAAAATCCGAACGTGATCCATGTTCATGCAACCGGTAAACGCGATTTTGAAAGCACACGTGCCAGATTTTGCGAGCTTGGATTGGATGCGTATTCCAACTGCCGTATCGTGGATTATATTTATCAGATGCCGCTTTATATGAGTGCTTCGGATGCGGTGATCTCCCGCGCGGGTGCCATGACGGTTTCCGAGCTTGCACACCAGCAAAAGCCCGCGATCCTGATCCCGTCTCCGTTCGTAGCGGACAATCATCAATTCAAAAACGCGAAGGCACTTGCCGATCGGAATGCGGCGATCCTGGTGGAAGAAAAGGATCTCTCGTCAAACGCTTTGACGGATGCCGTGGAAAGACTTTTTCAAGACACCGCGCTTTGCGAGACGCTCAAGCGTAATATCGCAGAGTTTTCCGATCCCGATGTTGGAAGGCATATCTGGAAAGATATTCAGGCATTACTTGAAAAAACAAAAGGTTAAAAAGGATAGGACGATTATGAACAATCACCAAAACAGAACACAGACTGCGGCGCCGCAACAGGGAAGAGCGCAAGCCTCCGCGCGTCGGGCTCCTGCGCAGAACAGACCTGCCTATACCTACGGTCGCCGCAAGCGTCCCAACCCCGAGCTGCTTCGTCTGCTCCGCTTGGGGATGCTGATTTCGTCTGCCGCGATCCTTCTGATCGGTTTGATTCTTATCATTCTGCCCATGTTCCGTGTGAGCAGCATTGACGTTGTAAATAATACGTTTTATACCGATGAGCAGATCATTGATGCCGCACAGCTTGCCGTCGATCAGGAGCTTTTTGCTCTGCCCGACGACGATGAGCTTCGCAATCGCATCTTTGAGTGGGATACCAAGCATTGTATCAAGACCATCGGTATCGAGCGTCGCTTCGGAAGCATCACCATTACCGTGACCGAGGTCAAGAACATGATGTATACCGAGCAAAACGGCACCTTTTACGTTCTGGACTCCGATCTGAAGACCATGTATGCAACCGACGACGAAGCCTCTCTTTCCGCATATCCCAAGGTTACGCTTCCCGCAGGCGCTGCTTTTATCCCGGGAGAAGCGGTTCAATTTTCTTCCAATACCCCCGACACCGCATACATCGGAGAGCTGGTTCGTGAGTTGGATGCGCGCGGATATTGGGATCAGATCACTGAGTTGGATTTTTCCGGAAAATTCAGTGTATCTTATGTGATGCAGGATGCCTGCCGTATCAAGCTCGGCAAGGTGGGGGATATGAATGTAAAAATGAATCTTGTAGCCCGGATCATGGAGCTTAAGAACGTGGATTTCCAAACGCTTTCCGTGGTGGACGTTTCCAACACCGAAAAGCCGACTTATCGCGCGCTTTCCTCATATGAGCAGCTTGCTCACAACTAATTGAATACAAAATAACCGAAGAAGCCTTTGCTTGTTCGGTTGTTTTCGCCTTAACTCCCAAAAATCAGGGCCGGAAGGATCAAAATTACACGAAAAATAAGCTTATTTGCACTTTATTTGCAAAAAATAAAAGAAAAAATGAAATTATGAAAAAGGATATATAAAAATTTGGAGGAGAAAGAAAATGACAAAAAAATTTTTAACAGCGTTGTTGGTTTGCGCGTTGACTTGCATCTCTCTTTTTGCCTTCGCTTCGTGCGGCGATGATACAGAAACAACCACTCCCCCTGCAAATGAAGAAAACATCGATCCGTGCATCGGCGGTCATACCGAAGTGATCGATGCGGCAAAGGATGCAACTTGTACTGCAAGCGGTTTGACCGAGGGAAAACACTGCTCGGTTTGTAATGCGGTATTGGTAGCGCAGACCGAGATCGCGGCGGGGCATGATTATGTAAAAAACATTTGTACAACCTGTGGTGATATTCGCTATAGCACAGGATTGAGCTTTACATCCAACGGCGACGGAACTTGCTCTGTCAGCGGAATCGGCACTTGCACCGACTTGGATGTAGTGATCCCCCCTACATCTCCCGAGGGCTGGCGCGTGACGAGCATTGGCGATTATGCGTTCTATCATTGTAGAAACCTTACCGACATCACGCTTCCGAATAGCGTGACGAGCATAGGCGATTATACGTTCTATGGTTGTGAGAAACTTACAAGTATCAATATTCCGGACCGCGTAACGAGCATTGGTGAGTATGTGTTCAATTATTGCAGTAGCCTTACAAGTATTGTGGTAGAGAAAGGGAATCCGACATACCATTCCACAGAAAATTGCTTGATAGAGACGGCAAGTAAAACGCTGGTTGCAGGATGCCAAAACAGTGTGATTCCGGCAGATGGCAGTGTGACGAGTATTGGAAATGATGCGTTCTTTGGTTGCACTAACCTTACAAGCATCACGATTCCAATCGGTGTGACAAGTATTGGCGATTATGCGTTCTCTTATTGCACTAACCTTACAAGCATCACGATCCCCGACAGCATGACGAGCATTGGTAAATCTGCGTTCTACTATTGCACAAGCCTTACAAGTATTACGATACCGAATGGCGTGATACGTATTGGTAGGGGTGCATTCTGTCATTGTATAGGCCTTACAAACATCATAATTCCCAATAGCGTGGTGAGCCTTGGCTACTGGGCGTTCTCCGGTTGCACAAATCTTACAGGTATCACGATACCGGATAGCGTAACAAGCATTAGCGAGGGTCTGTTCTCCTTTTGCACAAGCCTTACAAACATCACAATTCCCAATAGCGTGACGAGCATTGGCAATTCTGCGTTCCAGAATTGCGCAGGTCTTGCAAGTGTCACCATTCCCAATCGTGTGACGAGCATTGGCAAGTATGCTTTCGAGAATTGCACTAAACTTAAAAGCATCACGATCCCGAACTGCGTGAAAAGTATTGGCGAGGGTGCGTTTTATCGTTGCACAAGCCTTAAAAACATCACACTTCCTAATAGTGTGACGAGCATTGATATGTTGGCGTTCTATTATTGCAGTAGCCTTACCGGCATCACGCTCCCGAATAGCGTGACGAGTATTGGAAATGATGCGTTCTCCGGTTGCAGTAGCCTTACAAGCATCACGCTACCGAATGGTGTGACGAGTGTTGGCGATTCTGCGTTCAAGGACTGTGCAAGTCTTGCAAGTATCACAATTCCCGATAGTGTGACGAGCATTGGGGAATGGGCGTTCTCTAATTGCAGTAGCCTTACCGGCATCACGCTCCCGAAGAGCGTGATGAGCATTGGCGATTATGCGTTCTATGGTTGCGACAGCCTTACAAGCATCACACTACCGAATGGTGTGACGAGCATTGGCGCTTATG
>JAFTKI010000025.1 GCA_017453335.1 Clostridia bacterium | reverse complement strand
CTATTATAAGTGATGGTCATAGTAACGCCGTCGGTATTGGCGTCTCCGCCCAAGAAAGCGATTACGTTACTTGCGTTGTGTAATTCAACGTTAACGACCAATAGCTCTTTGACGGTGAACTTATAATCAAGGTCGGTCCACAGAAGCGATTTTTCGTTATGAGTTATAAGGCTCGCTTACGCTCCCCGTTATGAGTTTGCTTCGCAAACGGTATGATAGGATCGCCTTGTTACTTCGAACTGTGCCGAAGGCATATCAAACTTGGCGTAGCCGATCATAGCTCTAAACCCGAAGAGGCGATCAAAGCTGCGTAGTGTCCTTAATGGCACTTCGCTATTGCCTTGGGATGTTTTTTTGATCAGTCGGGATAGACAAAGGTGTGCTCGCCCGCGCGCAATACCGCAAGATAGGCGGCGGCCTCGGTCTTGGCGGCTTCCAGACTCAGCTCCCGATAGTTGCCGCATTCCTTGCGGGTGGCGCCGAACATTTCGCCGTCGTGGGCCGCAATGGCGGCCAGCGCCTTTTTGATCTCCTCCAGTACCGCCCGGTTGTCCGCGTCGCGCACCAACAGATAGAAGCCGGTCCGACAGCCCATAGGACCGAAATAGAGGATCCGATCGCCCATGGCCGAGTTGCGGATATAGGTGGCAAACATGTGCTCCATGGAGTGCATGGTCACATGATCCATGTAGTCTCCTCCGTTGGGAACACGGGTCCGCAGGTCGTAGGTGGTGATGTCCCCGTCAATGCGGGAGATGTAGATGCCCTTGGTGATCTTGTCGTGATCGACACAGAAGCTGGTAATTCGTTCCATTGTTGTTCTCCGTTATTTGTTTGATCTTTTGTATGGTTATTATACTACTTTCACGCGCGCTTGTCAAGAAGAAAATCGGAGGTGTTGGCTGACATAAGCGAAGAGCCCCTTCTTTGAGAAGGGGCTCTTCGACGATTGTTCCGCTTGGTTACCGGGCGGAGAATTTTTGCTTGACGGTGCTGATCTTGCTCTGCTCTACCTGCTCGGCGGGATACCAGCCCTTAGCCGCCATTTTGCCGTAGACGGTATCCTGCATACAGAGAGATTCGGTGAGAGCGGCGCGGAAGGCGCCGTGGACCTGCTCGGTAGAGGACTCAATGGTTCCGTGCATATACAGGTCGCAAACGCCCTTTTCCAACAGGAGAAGATTCTCCATCAAATTCTTGTCATCCATGCTTTCAGCCTCCTTTTTACAGCAATCCGTACAGGTTTTGGAAGATCTGGCGGTGCTTCTCCGCCATCTGATTCACGCAAGCCTTCAGATCGGCGTTCTGGATCTGACTTGCCGTTTGCTGACACTGGGTCTGAAAGAATTTTTCATGCCCCAACGCGTCTTCGATATACAGTAATTCTTTGGTCGTCATTTGAAACAAAAACCTCCTGTTCCGATTTGTGAGTAGTATCACCGGATCCGGGAGGGATTATGCGGGAACGGAAAAAAAGAGAAACAAAAAAGGGAGCAGCCGCGCCGAAGGCGACTGCTCCAAACGATTACAGCTGTGACGTGTACGCCCGCGCCAGCTCGGTGATGGCGGCATAGTCGCCCTCGGCGATCCTTTGCTTGTTTACGATCCCCGTGGCTACGCCAATGCCGCAAGCGCCCGCGTCCAGATAATCCCGCATGTTGCGCTCGTTCACGCCACCCACCGCCAAGAAGCGAATATGGGACAGCGGCGCCATCAAAGCCTTCAGATAGCTGATGCCCACCTCGGAATTGGGGAAGAGCTTAACGAAGTCCGCGCCCCAGCGATAGGCGTTGGCCGCCTCGGTGGGGGTAAAGGCGCCGGGCAGAGAGACCAGCCCCAGCGCGCGGGTGTGGCGGATGATCTCCTCGCAGGCATCGGGAGAAATGATAAAGGAAGCGCCCGCGTCCCGTGCCAGCTCCAGCTGAGAGCGGGTCATGACCGTTCCCGCGCCTACGTGCATCCGTCCCGCGAAGGTATTTACCAAGGCGCGGATGTTGGCGGCGGTCTGCTCGTCGCTGATCTTGCCCGATTGGTCAAAGGTCACCTCGATGAGACGGATGCCGCCCTGCCACATGGCCTCAGCGGTGGCAAGCAGCTGTTCGGTGGTCAGTCCCCGCAGAATGACAATGATCTTGTGAGTCTCAATCGCGCCGATGATCTCGTTGCGCAGATCGGTCGTCGCTTTACAGGTATGAATTTCGTTCCGTTCCATGGTATGTACCGTCCTTTACAGTTTGATGTCTATATTATACTACGGATCCGAACAATTTGCAAGAGAAAATTCAGCCCACCTTCCGAAAGGCGGCGCGAAGTTTTTCCAGCGCGCTCTTTTCAATGCGGCTCACATAGGAGCGGGAGATGTTCAGCCGCGCGGCAATCTCCCGTTGGGTCATGGGTGAGCGTCGGTTCAATCCGTACCGCAGAATGATGATCTGCCGCTCCCGCTCGTTCAATACGGTGTTGACATATCGCATGGCGCGGTCGGAGGCGATCTTCCGCTCGATCTCCCGCGGCATACTCTCGTCACAGCTGATCACGTCGATGTAGGTCAATGGGTTCCCGTCCCGATCCACGTCGATGGTCTCGTTCAGGGATATCTCGGAGGACAGCTTCTTTTGCGAACGGAAGTGCATGAGGATCTCGTTCGCTATCCTCACCTAACGGCTCGTCAATATCGCCCGAATTTTCTGTAGAATCGTCGTCGTTATTGTCGTTTTTTCCGTTGTTTCCGTGGGGCGGAGCTGGGAATTCGTATTCACCGTCATTGTGGAAGAGATAAAGATGTGCATTCTCACCGTCCCAAACTATTTTGCGGATAAAGGTTCTGATTGCGGCACGTTTTTGCTCAACGGTGTAATTGTCAATGCTTTCGCCCATATTAGCAAGCATCTGGCGGATGATATCAAATTCGATATCTGCAAGATCGTGCTGCTGTACGATTGCCTCAAGCTCGGACAAGCGTTTTTTTAGCGTCTCACCTTTTTCGTGCAGTTCATCAATCTGTTCGATAATGTATTGTTCGGCATTCGTGCCTTCCGATTTCCCGAGAGAAATAACGAGGGCTTTAATGTCTTTTTCATTATCCTCGATTTGTAATCTGAGCTTGGCTAATTCTGCTTCGTAGCCTTCACGATTACCGCTGATGCGCTTTTTCGTTTGTGTGATTTGCTTTGCCATATCCGCGCTTTGCTTACCAAAGCTTTTTATGGTTTCAATGACCTTTGCATCAAGTGTGTTTCCGTTTGCATTTTTCATATTGCATACGTGACTGCGGCTTCTTTCCTTGGTTGTGCAAAGATAGGTATAAATAGTTTCTCCGGTTGCAGTCTTTCTATCGGAGAGCTTAGGGCGCATGTAATCACCGCACTTTCCGCAAACGATCAGACCGGAGAGAAGAGCAACGTGGCTTCTCGGCTTGCGATAATTTTTGGATTTGTTCAGGGCAAGAAGCTTTTGAACCTGAACCCAAGTGGCACCCGGAATAGCACCCAGATGTTTGCCGACAGATACGATCCACTCGTTGATTGGCTTTTCTTGAGTGGCTTTCCCGGGACGCTGAAGCGTTCGGTTATATGCCATAATACCGTGTTTTCCGTCGAAGGCTTCTTTATCTGCAAACAGATCAACATCATTTTCAACGAGATAGTTGTAGGCATCTTCATCGGCTATCATATAAACGGGATTGGACAGAATACCTTTTATGGCAAAACGGGTAAAGCTTTTGCCGCGCTTCGTTTTATAGTGCCCATTCATAAGGAACTCGTCCGTTTTTGTAAGAGATCCGGTTTCTATGAATTTGTCGAAAATGAGCTTGACCAGATTAAGCTCATCGGGAATTACCTTTAATTTACAGGCCTTGCGGGTTTTTCCGTCTACTGTGACGTTCGATATGCTTTCCGATTCGTATCCGGTCGGTGTATTACCGCCAAGCCAACGTCCCGTTTTTGACAGCTCGTGCATATTATCTCTGATACGCTCTGCGATGGTTTCGCGTTCCAATTGAGAAAACACCGATGCGATATACATCATTGCTCGTCCCATAGGGGAAGAAGTATCAAACTGTTCGCGAATAGAGATAAAGTCAATATGGCGATTGCCGAGATCTTCAATGAGCTTTGCAAAATCACCGATATTACGGCTGATACGGTCAAGACGATAAACGACGATGGCAGCAAATTCGATTTTTTGAGAATCACTCATCATTTTTTTGAATTTCGGACGTTCAAGCGTTCCGCCCGAAAAGCCCTCGTCCTCATAAACGAGTGCCGCTTCGGCTTCTTCCTCGCTATAATGCGTAGCAATATACTGACGGCACATTTCAATCTGGTTTTCAATACTTTCACCCTTACCGGTGAATTTGGATTTTCTCGAATATATCACAAACTGCTTGATTGCTTTTTTCTTCATACTCAGACCTCGCTTTATGTTATGTATCTTAAGATATTATAACATAAAGTCCGCAAAAATAAAAGTACCTATTACAAAAAAGTAAAAATCTTGTCTCAAAACTCAAACAAAGTCTGTATTGAACGCCCCAAGCGTGTACCGGAGCTTAACACATTTCGTGTTTTGTTCTTGATGCACGCTTTTTCTTTTACACGAGCTTTCAAAAATGAAAGGAGAAAATTTTATGAAACAAACCAAAACTTTACATCCGTTTATGGATCATCTTAAAAAAGCAAAGAAACAAAATGCCGAGTTTGAAAGTTGGCTCGCTATGGCAGAGGAAGCGTTCAACGGTGGAAACGCGGAACGTGCCTTTGAGTACGCCCTGCG
>JAFTKI010000024.1 GCA_017453335.1 Clostridia bacterium | reverse complement strand
CCAGCTTTACAAATACAAGGCACAGGGCTTTTTGCACTGGGGATATAATTATTATTATGGAAGAATGTGCCACGGAGTGTTTGATCCCGCGCAGGATCCCTGCGGCTACCGCAATATGCCCGGGGTATCGTATCTGGTCTATCCCCTGTTTGACGGTACGGTTGCCTCTTCGCTTCGTGAACATCAGATGCGTGATGCAATGAGCGACTATTGTGCACTCAAATACCTGGAAAGCCTGATCGGATATGAAGAGACAGTGCGGATGTGCGAAGAGCTTCTCGGCACACCGATCACAACCATGACACTTCCTACGTCGGGCGAGCAAATGCTTGCGTTCCGTGAGATGATCAATCAAAAAATTGAAGAAGCATTACGTTAAAACAACACAGAGGACGAAGAATGTGAAAATTCTTCGTCCTCTTTTCTTAATTAAGAAGAATGCTCATTTTTCCAGATCATTGGACTGACACCGATCTTTCGCTTGAACATCTTTGAAAAATTACAGGTGTCCTCATATCCGCACAAAGATGCGGTTTGTTCCACCGAAAGCCCCTGCAAAAGCAGCTTTTGTGCCTCCTCCATGCGCACCGAGATCAAAAATTCCTGTACGGTATGCCCCGTTTTTTGCTTGAAGATACGGGAAAGATAGCGGCGATCCAGATTCATTTGATGCGCGATTTCCTCCACCGAAAGAGGCTGCATATACAACGCGCGGATGTGATCCTGTACTCGGCGCACATAGTGATGTCCCGATTTCTTTTCTTCAAAAAGATCGGCATACAAACGAAGCAGCAAGGATGCCGCACGGTGAGCGGGCATGCCCTTGTCGGAAAGCTCGCAGATCTCTTTCATGATGCCACCCGGAAAATTGGAAAGAACGGTCGGCAGCTCCCGAAAACGCTCGGACAGAACCCCGTCAAAGGCGATCCATTGGTAATACCAAGGGGTAGCGGTGTCTGCCGTGTAGGTAACGATCTCACCGGGAAGGATCAAAAACGCCTCTCCTGCCTGTACCCTGTAGCTTTTTTCTTGCTTATACACCGTTCCGCACCCCGATACAACGTAATGGATCAGAGTATAGTTACGGATCGAGGGGCCAAAGGAATGCCCCGGGGCACATGGCTCCCATCCGTAAAAGATCGGGTTCAGATCCTGCAGATTCTGGTTGATAAAGATCGTTTCTTTTCTCATGCGATCGGAGCTCATGCGTCAAGCACCTCCCTTTTTGGTTACATTATAACATGTTTTGGTTACAGAATGCAATAGATTTTTGAAAATTGCTGTGTTATAATTAGTACAACAAAGCGGCTTCGGTCAGGAGCCTGAAAAAGCAGAAAAGGAGCTTAAAAGCATGAAGATCACGTTTATGGGTGCGGGAAGCACAGTGTTTGTGAAAAACGTTTTGGGAGATACCATGATGGTTCCCGAATTCCACAACATGGAAATTGCACTTTATGACATTGACGGCGAGCGTTTGGACGAGTCCTATCTTTTGATCGAGGCGCTCAATAAAAATATCAACGGCGGCGGTGCAACCGTTAAGAAGTATCTTGGTGTTGAACATCGCAAGGATGCTCTTCGCGGTGCCGATTTCGTTGTAAATGCGATTCAGGTAGGTCTTTACGATCCCTGCACCATTATCGACTTTGAGATCCCGAAGAAATACGGTCTGCGCCAGACCATTGCCGACACGCTGGGAATCGGCGGTATCATGCGCGGTATGCGTACCATTCACGTGCTCAAGGGCTTTGCCGAGGATATCGAGGAGGTCTGCCCCAATGCGTGGTTCCTCAACTACACCAACCCCATGGCGATTCTCACGGGCTATATGCAGCGCTACACCAATGTAAAGACCATCGGTCTTTGCCACAGCGTACAGGTTTGCGTTCCCAAGCTTTTGGAAAAGCTGGATATGACCGAATATAAGGACAACAACATCCACAAGATCGCGGGTATCAACCACATGGCATGGCTCTTGGAGATCACCGACAAGGACGGAAACGACCTGTACCCCGAGATCCGCCGCCGCGCAAAGGAAAAGAACGCAACCGAGAAGCACAGCGATATGGTTCGCTTCGATTACATTGACAAGCTGGGCTACTATTGCACCGAAAGCAGCGAGCATAATGCAGAATACAACGCGTTCTACATCAAGCCCAACCGCGATGATCTGATCGAGAAGTTCAACATTCCGCTGGATGAATATCCTCGCCGCTGTATCAACCAGATCGCAAAGTGGAAGGCTCAGAAGGAAGAGCTGATGGCAGGTGGAAACGTAGCGCACGAAACGCGCTCCAGAGAGTACGCTTCTCATATTATGGAGGCAATGGTTACCGATAAGCCTTACAAGATCGGCGCCAACGTACTCAACAAGGGACTGATCCCCAACCTACCCTACGACGCTTGCGTTGAAGTAACCTGCTACGTGGATAAGAACGGAATTACGCCGACCTACGCAGGTCCCCTGCCCACTCAACTGGCGGCAATGAACTCCTCGAACATCTACGCACAGCTTCTGACCATTGAGGCAGCACACACAGGATGCCGTGAGACGCTGTATCAGGCGGCTATGATGGATCCCCACACCGCGGCAACACTTTCCACCGACGAGATCGTTGCAATGTGTGACGAGCTGATCGAAGCACATACCAAGGCGGGCTACCCGATCTTCTGATTTTAAACAATCATACATTGAGATACAAAAAAAGGCGTACACGCAGGTGCGCCTTTTTTAACATTAGTAGAAAAACTCAATATTCTTTTGGATGTATGCTTTCATTCTGCCACGGAAGTAGCGCTGGTTGCCGCAGATAAAATCCTTGATTTTATCGGGATTCTGACGGTAATTTGCCATCAGATAGCGGAACACCTTCACCATTTCCTGCTCGCCGCCCTGCGCAAGTGCGTCACATACCGAATTGACGGTATCCTCGGGAGCGGTGATCAAAAGATCCCAATAGCTTTGCGTGTTCTTGTCGGAAAGATCAAACAGCATCTTATACGCAAGCAACGGGCGGTAGATACGGCGCGGACCCATCTTGCTGTCGCGCTCCAGCGCGTTTTTGTACCACAGATCCTCGGGAGATTCCGAGATCAGGGTCAAAAAGAAATTCATACGCTCGTTGATGATCGAGAAAGTCAGATCCTCTACGGGAATGTTCTTTTTCCGAACGCGGTCGAACAAGAAGAAGTTCGGCTCCACGTCGCGGATCACCCACAGATATGCCGCCAGAAGAAGCGACAAAAGGATCATAAAGCAGGAAATGATCACTTCCAAAACGGTTTTATAGGTTGCGTTCGATGCGGGAACCGCAAAAATTAAGATGATCAGTGCGCTTACAAAGCTGACACCTGCCGCGATTGCCATAAAAAGCGGCATTTTCTTTTTCAGATCCATGTGGTACCTTCCTTACATTGTTTTTGATTCTGTATTGATTATACCATGAACAAGTCAATTTTGCAACATCATTTTCAGCTTTTTTTCAATTTATTTCTGTATGAATTCTGTAAATTTTTTGATTGTATTGACTTTTGATAAAATATGTGCTAAAATAACATGAATAATAAAAAGCGAGGATAATTTGCTTTGAAAAAGAAAAATAAAACCTTGTTCAATTTTCTGAACCGCGACAAAGTGAAGGATGCAGAGGCAGAAGATACCTCCCCCACTTTATTACGCTATTTCAAGCTTCTTGGCAGAAAATTCTGGCGGTTGATCTCGGTGAACCTGATGATGCTTCCGATGATCCTGCCCGTTTTGCTGGTGATTTACTTTTACATCAGCTCGGATACAACACCGATCGAGAACAATCCCCTGTTTGCGCAGATCTACGGTGCAAACGTGATCGAGCAAAGCCCCGAATCCACCATGCTGTTGGATATTTTTGGCGCACAGCTTCACGTTCCCGTTTTTGAGAACACCGCAACCACTGTGATGATCATCATTGCCGCAGTCTTTCTGATCATTACCTTCGGCTGGCAGAACGTGGGGGCTACCTACGTTTTGCGAAACATGGTACGCGGCGAGCCCGTGTTCCTGTTCTCGGATTATTTTTACGCCATCAAGCGAAATCTCAAGCAGGGATTTTTCATGGGAGTGATCGACCTGTTGGCGATCTTCCTTTTGGCTTTCGACTATTTGTATTTCGGATCTCAACCCAGCAGCTTTTTCAACGATTTCTTCTATTTTGCGATCCTGCTCTTGGCGGTTCTCTACTTCCTGATGCGTTTGTACATCTATCTGATGCTGGTGACCTTCGAGCTTTCGATCCGCAAGATCCTGAAAAACGCGCTGATCTTCGCAGTACTGGGAATCAAGCGCAATGTCATGGCGATTCTGGGACTGATCCTGATCACGGCGGTACAGGTGCTTCTCTTCATGCTGTTCCAGATGACTCCTTTGGGAATCGCGCTTCCCTTGATTTTGATGCTTTTGTACTATCTGGGTGTTACCGCGTTCACCTGTGCGTATGCGGCGTTTCCTGTCATTGAGCGCTTCATGATCGATCCGTATCTTGATGAGTTGACCGAGGAAAAGGAAAGCTCCGAATCCGAAGCGTAAGTAACATAATAAAATTGGGCAGTCTTGTGGAAAGACTGCCCTTTTTTCAATTAGATGAACACTTTAAATGAAGACTGCCGGAAAAGTTTTGGTCAAGCTTTTTTAAAAGCTTGCGAGGTGAAGGGCGAGAAGCCCTTCTCGCCGTCCGCAGACGGCGAAATATTCCTCGGCGTTTCTCTTTTGTGAACGGCATTGCTTGCAATGCGGCGAAGCCTCTTCTCATTTGCGCCTTTCGTGTCAAAGAGAAAAGTGGGTTGGGAACTTTATAAAATTACGTTTCTTATTCTTCCAGCAATTCGCTCACCGTCACGGGCTCGTATCCGCGGGCGATCAGCTCGGGAAGCAGGATCTCCAAGGCCTCGGCTGTGCGGCTGTGCGTACCGATATAATCATGCATCAGCACAATATCGCCGCCTTGAATACTCGATAACACCTTTTTCACAATCTGATCGGTGTTTTTGACCTCCCAATCCCGTGTATCAAGACTCCAGAGAACCAGTCGGTAGTCATGCTCAAAGGAACACCCCTCCACGGCATCGCTTAAGGCTCCCTGCGGCGGACGAAAGAGATGAGGCTCATAGTCACAAAGCTCGTCCAAGATCTCCTCGCACCGCTCCAATTCCCGATCCACATCACTCTCACTCATGTTCCCGATCTTTGCGTGCGAATAGGTATGATTTCCAACCTCGTGGCCGCGCGCGATCACTTCCTTTGCCGCATCGGGATAATTTTCGATATTCACCCCCACCATAAAAAAGGTGGCGTGAACGTGATACCGATCCAGAACATCAAGGATTCGCTTGGTCTGACTTGGGTGCGGACCGTCATCAAAGGTCAGGGCGATCTTTTTACTCTGCGTTTTTGCCGAATGGAAGGCTTCCACCGCAAGCACTTGGATCGGCAAGGTCTTGCTCAGAAAAAACACCCCGAGAAAAAGTGCGACAGCGCGGCAAATATAGCCCCAAGCGGCTTTTTTTGCAACCATTTCAACCGCCTCCGCCTGTCAATTCGTCCAAAGATCCGAAACGGTATCCCTGTGATTTCAATTCCCGGATCACATCTGCCAGAATGCTTACATTGGTGCTTGATGTGGGATGCAGGAGCATCACCTCTCCGTTATGAACATTCTCCAAAACGATTTGCTTTGCCTTTTCGGGCGACATTTGCCGCGCATTATCCCAATCGGGATAAGCAAAGCTCCAAAAGATGGTTTTATAACCGTTTTGCTTTGCACAGACAAGATTTTCTCGGCTGAACGTCCCCTCGGGCGGGCGGTAATACGCCGCCATTTCGTAGCCGGTTTGCTCCCGATAAATCTCCTCCAGCTCCCGCAGCTCTGCCAAAAAGGCTTCGTCATCGGCGGCACTCATGTTTTTATGACTGACCGTATGATTGCAAACGGTATGCCCTTCCTCTGCCATGCGTTTGACAAGATCGGTATTTTTTGTGATGAGATGCCCGAGAATAAAAAATGCTCCCGTTACACATTCTTCTTTCAAAATATCCAAGATTTTTTCCACGTTGCCGTTTTCATAACCCGCGTCAAAGGTCAGATAGATCACCTTATCTTCAGCACTTGCATCACAGTGCGTACGGTCTAAAAAATAGCCGTCCAATTCTTCCACAAAAGCAAGATCGGTGCCAATCGTTGGCTGAACGTGGTTCTTTGCGTGCGCGCAATACCAGTGATACGCCTTTTGTGCTGATTGACACGGAGCGACATTTGGAGCGCATAAAAAGATTGCAGAAAGCAATCCCGATAAAAAACGGATCATTCCCTTGTTCTCCTTTCAAAAAGTTACAACAACAGTTTGAACGTTTTTTGAGAGATTACACTCTGCAATCTTTTGTCAGATATGAATTTTTTGAAAAAAAGACACGCAGTTTCCCACTCTTGAAAAGTTTTGATCAAACCTTTTCAAAAAGAGAAAATTGTTTCGTGTTATTTTTCGTGTTTATCGAAATAAAACGCATCGTTTTTCAAGGCATTCAAAAAGGCACTTCCGCCATAGACCGAATATTCCCCAATCTTGTCTCCGTGATCGGCGCCCTCAAGTGTGGCAGCACCCAGCATCGCACGAGACGGAACAGGATTCAAAAGCAATATCTTTCTGCCACCCTCTTTGCAATCAAAAGCATACTGCTTCTCTCGCTCAAAGCGGAACATTTCACGCTCGTCCACATGAGAGGAATCGATGTAAACAGCACCCATGGCAAACTGTGACTGAACCATCACCTGCGGTGTGGGGAGATGGACACCCGAAATGCGCTTGAAGGAACCGTCGGGCAGGAAACGCAAACGATTCTTGCGCCGAAGCGTTGCAATCATTTTACAGTAATAGGTTTCTCCGTTGGCTTTGATTGCCAGATGATAAGAGCTTCCCGTGTGGAACAGCGAAAGAAAAAGCTGCTTTTTTTCCACGATACGGAAGCAGTATTTTTTACAAAGACGGTTCAGACGGATCAGGAATTTCAAGCGTTTCCAGAAGGCTCTGCCGATGATCAGGAAAGCAATCAGACCAATGATCAGGAATACGATCAATTCCTGTAGGATCAAAAATACCCCCTCCACCAAGGAATATACGGTTGGTACCACATAGCAGAAGATGCTTGCAACAATAAAATACCCCAAAAAATATCCTATGATGTGCAATACGAATTTTCTCTTTCGGTATGCAGTTCGGTTCACTTCTTTATTGGCAACATACCCTTTTTTCTTGTACGCATCGTTTTGCTTCTGCAACCAAGATGCCTGTGCGCTTTTTCCAACATGGAATACCAGAATAAAAGCGATCAGCGCAAAAACTCCCGTTAAGATCAAACGGTCAACGATCTCGGGCAGATCAAACGCAAACGGCAACAAGGAAAGAACGCTGTCGTATGCATTCCACATCGGAAACAAGAAACAGCAAAGCACCATCGTTCCGAATTCGATCAGATATAAATTCGGTGCGGCCGTTTCGTCCGTCTTTTGCTGTTCCTCCGAGTTTTCCTTCCATCTTGACGCAAAAAAACGTTTTCGCATCACAGAATCAAACAAGGCAAAAACAAACAGCATACTGTTCAAGATAAAAATTGAGAACAAAACAAGTGTTGCCGCCTCCCATACATGCGGATATGGGAGTTTTTCCAACGCAGCGGTTTTATAAGAGTGAAAGGACATCGTGATCGCGTCCGCACAAGCCCCAAAGATCATCGCATATAAAATATATTGACCTAATCCGCGCAGAGCGGCTCTTACCCAAACGTAATATTTTGTTTTGGAAAAACGTTGCAGGGTTTCGCGCAAACTATCAAACATTGCAGTCTCCTTTTTTGATTTAGTGGTTCTACAATTATTATAGCATGCACTACAGACGATGTCAATCAACCGTTGGTTGATTTTCCGATTTATCGGATTCGTCCTGCCCCCTTGTAAAAGTCTTTTTCCGATCAAGCTTCTTCTTCACAAGGATCACAACGACGGTCAGCACCAAAACCGAGCCGATCACGATCAGCATATCTGTCACACTGATCACGATATTCTCCCGAAGCTCATAAACGGTAACCAGCTTTTCGATCACGGCAGAGCCGTCGTCACGCACACGAACCGTAACGCGCTGCTCACGGCTGACCCCGCTTCCGATATCGCGGCGGAAGGTTCCATCATTTTGCAGGATCATATATTCCAGCTTGTAAGTCACCAGCTTTTCCCCGTTTTCACCGGCTACCGAGTAATACGTAAGCTTGATATTGTACAGCATCTGGGGATTGAAGGACGTTTTTTTCAGATTTCCTTCGGCTTCATTTTCTTTCCAATACTGTTCGGAAAAGCATTGATTATAGGCATTTGCGTCACCTTGGATAATGGTATCAAGCCACTCGCAAACGAACAAAACGCCCGCATCAAACTCGGTTC
The DNA here is from genome assembly GCA_017453335.1 of Clostridia bacterium. Next base: position 11,822 of record JAFTKI010000024.1, on the reverse strand, counting down.
GGTTCTCCTCGGTAACGGCATGGCGGATCCCTTCACCAGAGGAATTCGGGCAATAGTAAACCAAGCGGTCTTTTTCAAGATACGCGGCATTTTCCATAATATTTCCCTGATATGGTGCCGAAAACTGATAAAAGTCATCGGGAATTCCAACGGTTGGTCTGTTGATATAATTCAACACCAAAACAGCAACAAATATCAAAACAAGAGCGGAAAGGATCACGCAGGCAGCCTTCAACATTTTCTTTTTCAGTGCTTTGGACTGTGCCTGCAAAAGCTCGTACCTTTCAAGATCGGAAAGCTCTCTCTCCGTGTCTGTATGTTTCTCATCGGAGCCTGTCGGCACCTGCTGTTCTACCCTTTCCTCCGGTTGCTTTATGTGATCGGACATAGATTGCCTCCTTTGATCGTTCTGTAACCATTGTACCATACTTGCAGGCTTTTTGCAACCTTTCGCAAAAATTTTATCGGCATCCATTGCCGTTCTATTGAAAAATTACAATTTCTATTTTAAAATTCTTTTTTTTTTGATCAAAAAAAAACAATAAAACCCTCTTGTACTTTATTTTGAAATATGATATAATATATTTTAAGTTTATCTTGAATTAAGATAATTTTATTTTTCCAACAGCGAAAGGAATTGATTCCATGAAATATCTTGTGTTGATCCCCGATGGGATGGCAGACGAAAAAATCGAGGCACTCGGTAACAAAACCCCCATGCAGGCTGCAAAGAAGCCGATGATGGACGCTTTGGCAGCAAAATCCCTGATCGGTACCGTTTCCAACGTTCCAACAGGCATGGTACCCGAAAGCGATACCGCCAATATGGCGATCCTGTCCTTTGATCCCAAGGTTTACTCGAAAGGACGCTCTCCTCTGGAAGCTGTCAGCATGGGTATTGAGATGCAGCCCGATGAAACAGCGTACCGTTGCAACGTGGTAACTCTCTCCGAGGACGAGGAGCGTTACGAGGATAAGATCATTCTCGACCACAGTGCCGATGAGATCACCACCGCCGAGGCGGACGAGCTGATCAAGGCAATGCAGGAGCATTTTGGGAACAGTGAGCGCCATTTCTACACGGGTGTCAGCTACCGCCACTGCCTAATCCGCAAAAACGGCAATGACCGCTACCCCTTTATGCGTCCCCACGACATTCTGGGCAAGCGCATCGGCGAATATTTGCCTAACTGCGAGGACGGCGGCGAGGAATTCTACACCTTGATGAAGGAAAGCTACAATATCCTAAATCATCACCCCGTCAACGAGGCAAGACGCGCTCGCGGACTCAAGCCTGCCAACTCGGTTTGGTTCTGGAGTCCCGGAAAGAAGCCACAGCTTCCCAATTTCCGTGAAAAATGGGGATTGAACGCTGCCGTGATCTCGGCTGTTGACCTGATCAAGGGTATCGGTCTTTGCGCGGGGATGCGCTCGATCGATGTGGAAGGTGCAACAGGTAACGTTCACACCAACTACGACGGTAAGGCAAACGCTGCAATCGAAGCCTTCCGTGACGGTTGCGATTACGTTTACATCCACGTGGAAGGTCCCGACGAATGCGGTCACCGTGCCGAGACAGAAAACAAGGTGTTGTCGGTCGAGCTGATCGATGAAAAGATTCTGAAGCCCGTTTACGAGTATCTTGTTTCCACGGGCGAGGCGTTCAAGATTCTGATTCTGCCCGATCATCCCACCCCCATTCGTGCACGCACACACACCATCGATCCTGTTCCCTTTATGATCTATGATTCCGGGAAGACACAGGACGGCGTAACCGATTTTTCGGAAGAAACCGCTGCTGCGAAAAACAACTATATTCCCAACGGTTATACCTTGATGGAGCTGTTGGTAAAAGATTGATGCTTGAAAGGAGCTTTCCATGAGCGAAGAAAATAAAATCGTCAACCAAGAAGACTCCTCCGTAACATCTGCAGGCTCCCCCGCCCCCGATAAATCCCCTAAGCAAACACAAAAGAAAGGTGCCGTTCACTTTTTGTTTGATGTGGTTGAAATGTTTGCATGGTCGGTTCTCGTGGTGCTTTTGCTGTTTTCCTTTGTGGTAAGACTGTGCCGCGTGGAGGGCTCTTCCATGGAAAACACGCTGTATGAGGGAGAAAGCCTTTTGATCTACAGCCTTGGCTATACGCCCGAGCAGGATGATATCATCGTATTCCATCAAACCAATACCGATTTTGAGGAAAAGGCAATCGTGAAGCGTGTGATTGCAACCTCCGGACAAAAGATAGAGATCCATTTCGACACCAAAAAGATCTTCGTTGACGGTGTTGAATATGCCGATTCCCATAAAGTGCTGAAAAACAAGTTGGAGCATAACATAGATATTTATACCTTGACAGCCGCTCCTGCCAGCAGCTTTTATCATTATGACACGCAATCCGACACCTTAACCGCAACGGTTCCCGACGGACACCTGTTCGTGTTGGGCGACAACCGCAATTTCTCGCGCGACAGCCGCGATCCCTCGATCGGATTCGTGGATGAGCGCTGTGTTTTGGGGAAAGCGATCATTCGCATCTCCCCTTTTACCGTATTTTCCTGATAATTTAGAGAAGGAGGGCTTGATATGCCTTCGGATCAGATCCAATGGTTCCCGGGACACATGGCGAAAACCCGCCGAATGATCTCGGAAAACCTGAAAAACGTGGATATCGTCATCGAGATTCTGGATGCGCGTATCCCCTATAGCTCCAGAAACCCCGAGATCACCAAGCTGACCGCCGATAAGCCGACGCTTTTGCTTCTGAACAAGGCATCGCTTGCCGATCCCGCGCAAAACAAACGCTGGCAACAGATATACACTCAAGGTGATACAGTATGTCTTTTGACCGACTGCGTAACGGGAGAAGGCATGAAAGCGCTTGCTCCCGCGATCAAGGAGATCCTTGCCGATAAGCTGCGCCGCTATGAGGAAAAAGGCATGATGGGCAGACGGGTGCGCGCGATGGTGCTGGGAATCCCCAACGTGGGAAAATCCTCGCTGATCAACCGCATCTGCGGAAACAAAAAAACAAAGGTCGAAAACCGCCCCGGCGTTACGCTGGACAAGCAGTGGGTATCCACCAACATCGGCGTTGACCTGTTGGATATGCCCGGAATTTTGTGGCCGAAATTCGAGGAACGCCGCGTGGGCGAAAATCTTGCTCTTACGGGCGCGATCCGCGACGGTGTTCTGGATATTGAAACGCTTGCAACCGTACTCTGCAAGCGCCTGCGTACCCTCTACCCCGATGCTTTGGCAGAACGCTACAAGCTGGGAGATATGGCGGCTTATGAGGAGCTTTCGGATTACGATCTGTTTTGTGCCATTGGCAAGAAGCGAGGCTTTCTGATCAGCGGCGGCGAGATCAATACCGAACGCACCGCGATCATGCTGTTGGATGAATTCCGTTCCTCCAAAATTGCAAGGATCACTCTGGACCGCTTCTCCAAGGAGGAGGTTCGCCGTGCTTGAATACAAAATTGAAGCCGAGCTGAACGAGCAAGGCTATACCGCTGTGTGCGGTGTGGACGAAGCGGGACGCGGTCCTTTGTGCGGTCCCGTGGTTGCCGCTGCCTGTATTCTTCCCGCAGGTCTTGTGATCGAAGGACTCAACGATTCCAAAAAGCTGACCGCAAAAAAGCGTGAGGTCTTGTTTGATTTTATTTGTGAAAATGCGATCGCCTGCTGCATTGCAGAAGCAAGTGTAGAGGAGATCGACCGATTGAATATTCTGGAAGCAGATCTCTTGGCTATGAGACGCGCAATTGATGGGCTTTCGGTCAAAGCCGATTTTGCCTTGATTGACGGAAACGTTGCACGGGATTTTCAGATTCCCGCCCGCGCTGTCGTACACGGAGATGCCATCAGTCCCTCTATCGCGGCGGCATCGATTCTGGCAAAGGTCACGCGTGACCGTCAGTGCATTGAGCTGGATGCGGCATATCCGCAATACGGCATTGCCAAGCACAAGGGCTACGGAACCAAGGCTCACATGGATGCCCTGCGCAAGTACGGTCCCGCGCCCATCCATCGGAAGCAATTTATTCGGTTTCTTGAGAAAGAGTCATGAAAGAACTGACCAAAAAAGAGATCGGCGACCTTGGCGAACAAAAAGCCGTTCACTATTTGCGTTTGCGCGGATATACTGTAAAGGAACGCAACTGGTTCGCGGGAAAATGCGAGATCGACATTATTGCAGCAAGCCTTAAAGATATCGTTTTCGTGGAGGTCAAAGCCCGCACCTACGATGTTGCGACCTGGAAGGAGGCTCCGCCTCCGAGTCTTGCCGTTCACAGCGATAAGCAAGCTTACACAAGACGCGCCGCACAAGAATACCTGCACAAGCATCCCACGAGGAAACAGCCGCGCATGGACGTGATCGAGGTATGGCTATCCAAGCCCGAAAACGGCAAACGTCCCAAGGTTCTGAAGATCAACCACATCAAAGCCGCCTATTGACAAAAGGAGCACCGATGAAGCTTTCTCTCTTTGATCTGCACTGTGACACACCTTATGAAATGTTTCAAAAAAAACAGCAGCTTGGCAAAAACCAACTGGCTGTTTCCTTGCAAAAAGCCGCAAAATTCGAACAGTACGTTCAAGTAGCGGCATTCTGGTGTGAGAAAGCACTTAGCGATGAGGAAGGCTGGGCTCGTTTTGATGCGCTCTATCAAGGCTTTCTTTCCGACCCCGCATTTACGCGAGACGATGCGAAGATCATTCGGTTTTATCCCCAAAATACAGCTTGCAGGCATCTGTTTATCCCTGCGGTGGAGGATCTGAGAATCCTTGCCGGCATTGAATCGCGGATCGATCTGCTGGCACAAAAGGGGGTTCGAATCGTAACGCCGCTTTGGGCGGGCAACAGTTGTATCGGTGGCGCACACGACACTGAAAACGGCTTAACCGACTTCGGAAAACAAGTGCTTCCCCGCGCCTTGAGGCTGGGGATGCTGTTGGACATTTCCCACGCATCGATCGCATCGGCTGATGAAATTTTTGATCTTTGCGCGCGTTTTGACCGTCCCGTCCTTGCCACCCATTCCAACTCCTATTCGGCCTGTCCCGTTTCCCGAAATCTTCGTGACGAACAGATCCGTGAGGTCATTCGTTCGGGCGGACTGATCGGCTTGAATCTCTACCATCGCTTTATCAAAGCCGACGGAGATGCTTCGATCGATGATCTTTGCTTGCACATTGAGAAAATGCTCTCGCTCGGAGCCCGGGATCATCTTTGTATCGGCTCGGACTTTGACGGCGGCGAGCCGCTGTCGGAGATCCCCGATCTTTCGGCACTTCCCCGTCTTGCCGAAACGCTGTTACAGAAAAACTATCCCGAACGGTTGGTTCATAAGCTCTTTTTTGAGAACGCCCACCGTTTCGCAACCCAATATTTCACGATGTAAAAAATCCAATTCAGGAAGGATATAAATCATGTTTTACAAAAGCACAAGAAGCAATGAAACCGCAAAAGCAACTGCCGCAGAGGTGATCAAGCAAGGGCTTGCCAACGACGGCGGACTGTTTGTTCCCGAATCCTTGCCCACGCTGACGATGGAGGAGATCCAAGAACTATGCAAAGAGTCTTATCCCGTTCGCGCCGCAAAGGTTCTTTCCAAGTTTCTGACCGACTATACCTATGAGGAGCTGCTTTCGGATTGCCGTGAGGCATACGCCGAGACCTCTTTTGTAGGAGGAGCCGCTCCCTTGGTGAACATCCACGGTCAGTTCCACTCCCTGGAGCTGTGGCACGGTCCGACGGCGGCATTCAAGGATATGGCCCTGCAGATCATGCCCCGTCTGCTCTCCCGCGCACTGGTAAAAACGGGTGAGGAGCGCACGGCTCTGATCCTTGTTGCTACATCGGGAGACACCGGAAAAGCCGCGCTTGAGGGATATAAGGATGTTGACCGCGTGAAGATCATGGTATTCTACCCTGTTGACGGCGTCAGCCACGTGCAAAAGCTGCAAATGGCAACCCAAACAGGTTCGAATGTGAATGTTTGCGCGATCCGCGGCAACTTTGACGATGCACAGAGCGGCGTGAAGGTGATCTTCGGTGATGAGAAGATGGCAGATGCTTTGAATCAAAAGGGCTATTTCTTCTCCAGTGCCAACTCGATCAACTGGGGACGTCTTGCGCCTCAGATCGTTTATTACGTATCGGCATACTGTGATCTTTTGAATCAAGGCACATGCAAGCCCGGCGACAGCTTCAACGTTTGCGTTCCCACAGGTAACTTCGGTAATATTTTTGCGGCTTACCTTGCCAAGAGAATGGGACTGCCGATCAATCACATGGTCTGTGCATCCAACACCAACAATATCCTCACCGACTTTTTGCGCACAGGAACATACGATCGCAACCGCGACTTCTATCTGACCATGTCGCCCTCGATGGATATTCTGATCTCCAGCAATCTGGAACGCCTTTTGTACTTCACCGCAGGCAGTGAAAAGACCGCTGCGTATATGGAATCGCTCAAAAAGGACGGCGTTTACAGCGTAGATGCCGAAACGCTTGCCGAGATCCAAAAGAATTTCAGCGGATATTTCACCGATGAGGCTATGACATCCGCAACGATCCGTGAGATCTATCAGAACTACGGTTATCTTGCCGATACCCACACGGCAGTTGCAATTCACGCAGCAGAAGAATACGTAAAGGATACCAAGGACACCCGTCCCATGGTGATCGACTCCACGGCAAGCCCCTACAAGTTTGCCAACAACGTTTACCGTGCGGTAACCGATAAGGATCCCACCACCGATCTGGCAGCGCTTGACGAATTGAGCGCCGCAACCAAAACCGAGATTCCCTACCCACTGGCAGGACTTGCAGACCGCAAGGTGAATTTCGAGGCAGTGGTTGACAAAACCGAAATGGCAAAGGCAGTTTTGGATTATATTGAAGCATAAAATCAACCGATCACAAAATCCGCCATTGCGTTAAAAGTTTTGGTCAAGCTTTTTTAAAAGCTTGCGAGGTGGAGGGCGCGTAGCCCTCCTCGCCCTCCGCAGAGGGCGAAATGACTTTCGGCGTTTTCTTTTTGATAACTTTTTCTTTTGCGCCTTTGGTGTCAAAAGAAAAAGTGGCTAAAATATTTGTACTAATGAAAATGTACACCTCAACACAAAGAAACACATCGGAGGGTGTACATCATTACACCCTCCGATCGCAAGGCTTACTCCGCCTTTGGCTTAAAGGTTGCGCAAAGCGTCTCTCCCGAGCTGCAGGCACTACGAGGGCCTACCGAAATTTCGGATGCGGTGCAGCAGGTATCCATATCGTGATAGTAGCAGTTCTGCACGTTGCACTTGATCCCCTTGATGTGCTTACAGCCGCAGGTGTTTTCGTATTTCTTTTCTTCCATGACTCGTCTCTCCCTTCTTTTCTTTGCAAAATGCCGATAAAACAAAGATCGGCACTTTTACATGGAACAGTATTCCCCAAATTCCCCCCAATCATTCAGAAAGGAGCCGCATCGTATGTCTTTGTTTGTGATGGCAGATCTGCATCTGTCCAGCGACAAATCCAAATCCATGGAAATCTTCGGATCAAGATGGAATGACTATATGACAAAGATCCGCAAAAACTGGACAGCGGTCGTCTCTCCCGAGGATACGGTGATCGTTCCGGGGGATATTTCGTGGGGCTTGAAGCTGGAGGATGCCACGGAGGATCTGCTTTTTCTGGAAGCACTCCCGGGACAAAAGCTGATCGGAAAAGGAAATCATGATTTCTGGTGGAATACCGCCGCAAAAATGAATGCCATGATGCAGGAGAAAAAGATACAGAGCATCAAGCTGCTTTATAACAACGCTTATTTCATCGAAAACTGTATCGTGTGCGGAACACGGGGATGGTTCGTTGAGGAAAATCAACAGCACACGGTTGGCACCGTTGATTATGCAAGGATCGTCAATCGTGAGGTGATCCGCCTGCGAATGAGTTTGGATGCCGCAAAAGCCCTGCGGACACAGCACGGAGAACAGCTTCCCATTTTGGTATTTTTGCATTTCCCTCCCGTTTGGAACGGATTTGTTTGCCGTGAGATCGTTGACATCTTACACGAATACGGAATTCAAACCTGTTACTTCGGACATATTCACGGCGCGTATTATATGCCAAAAAAGCAGATCTTTGAAGGAATCGACATGATCCTGTGTGCGGCAGATGCCCTGGATTTCGTTCCTTTGAAGATCGACATAGCCAATAAATGATTTTTTGCTGTTTTTTCTTGCAAAAACTATTGACAAAAACAGGAAAACATAATATAATATAGGATGTATGTAAAATTTTTATCACTTGTTTTGGAGGACATTAAAAAATGAGTTTGATCAAATCCGAAAAAATCGAGAAGAATGTACACAAGATCGAGTTCTCGGTTGATAAGGACACGTTCCAAAAGGCAATTTCCAACGCTTATCGCAAGCAGGTTGGTAAAATCACCGTTCCCGGCTTCCGTAAGGGTAAGGCTCCCCGCTCCGTAATCGAAAAGATGTACGGCAAGGGCTTTTTCTATGAAGATGCTATCAACGAAGTGCTTCCCGATGCATTCGACGCGGCTCTTGAGGAGTCCAAGCTGAAGATGGTCGGTCAGCCTGAGTTTGATATCGTTTCGGTAGATGATAACGGCGTTGTGCTCAGCGCAACCCTGGCTGTAAAGCCCACCGTTAAGATCGAGGGCTATACCGGTATCGAGGTTGAAAAGAAGGTTGAAGAGGTTACCGACGAGGAGCTTGAGCGCGAGATCAACATGGTTCGCGAGCGTAACTCCAGAGAGATCGAGGTTACCGATGGCGTTTCCGAAATGAACGACGTTTGCACCATCGACTACGAGGGCTTTGTTGACGGCGTTGCATTCGAGGGCGGCAAGGGCAACGACTATCCCCTCAAGCTTGGCTCCGGCAATTTTATCCCCGGCTTTGAGGAGCAGGTTGCAGGTCACAAGATCGGTGAAGAGTTCGATGTAAACGTTACCTTCCCCGAAGAGTACCATGCAAAAGAGCTTGCAGGTAAGGCTGCAGTGTTCAAGACCGTGATCCATGCAATCAAGCACGTTGAGCTTCCCGCTCTGGATGATGACTTTGCAAAAGATGTTTCCGAATTTGACACGATGGATGAATACCGTGCCGATGTAAAGGCAAAAATTGCTAAGAGACATGAGGATGAGGCAGACCGTAAGTTTGAGGACGCAATCCTGGAGATCCTGATCGAAAAGCTGGTTGCGGATATCCCCGAGCAGATGTACGTTGCCGAGACCGAGAACTTCGTTCGCGATTATGACAACCGTCTGCGTATGCAGGGCTTGGATCTGAAGACCTACTTCCAGTACACCGGTATGAATCTGGACACCCTTCGTGAGCAGCTGCGTCCGCAGGCTGAGAAGCAGGTTAAGCTGCGCTTGGCTCTTGAGGCAATTGCAAAGAAGGAAAAGATCAAGGTTACCAAGGCTGAGACCGAGGCTGAAATCGCAAGAATCGCAGAAGCTTACAACATGGAGGTTGATAAGGTTCGCGAGATGGTTCCCGCAGATTCCGTTGCAGAGGACATGAAGGTCAAGAAGGCAATGGACTTCGTAAAAGAGAACGCTATCGTAAAATAATCCAACTGTCTGAACCGGAACTTGCTTTGCGATTTCCGGTTCAAATCTTATCGAAACGAGGTATACAAAAATGTTTGATTACAAAGACATTACCAAAAACGCGCTGGTTCCTATGGTTGTGGAGCAGACCAATCGCGGAGAACGTTCTTATGATATTTTCTCGCGCTTGCTCAATGACCGCATCGTGTTCCTGTCGGACGAGGTCAATGATGCAACCGCTTCGCTCGTGGTTGCGCAAATGCTGTTTTTGGAAGCAAGTGACCCCGATAAGGATATCTCCTTCTATATCAACTCCCCCGGCGGATCGGTAACTGCAGGTATGGCAATCTACGATACCATGCAGTTCATCAAGTGTGACGTTTCCACCATTTGCATCGGTATGGCAGCCAGCATGGGCGCATTCCTCTTGTCATCGGGAACCAAGGGCAAGCGTTTTGCTCTTCCCCACAGCGAGGTGATGATCCATCAGCCCTTGGGCGGTGCCAGAGGTCAGGCAAGCGATATTCAGATCCAGGCAGAGCAGATCCTGAAGACCAAAGCAACACTGAACCGTATTCTTGCCGAAAACACCGGCAAGCCGTTGGAGATCATCGAGCGCGACACCGACCGTGACAACTACATGACAGCCGAGGAAGCAATGGCATACGGACTGGTTGACCGTGTGCTGACCAAGCGTCCTTGATTCCTCTCAGAAAGGATAACCCATGGCAAACACGACATCTAACAACGGCTCTAAGGGACTGCGTCATTGCTCCTTTTGCGGCAGAAACGAGCATCAGGTCGATTTCCTGATTCCTTCCCCAACGGGAGCATATATCTGCGATTTCTGCGTGGAGGCCTGCAACGATCTGATCACCGAGACCGAAGCTGCCGCGCTTGGACAGGAGGAGCTTTCCTTGGTAGAGCTTCCCCGCCCCATGCAGATCAAGGAAACGCTCGACCGTTACGTAATCGGTCAGGATGAAGCAAAGATCGCTTTGTCGGTAGCCGTTTACAATCACTACAAGCGTGTGCTTTCCGAGGAGAAGCTTTCTCAAAAAGGCAAACGAAAGAAAAAAGGCACACCTGCGGAAACCGAGCAAGCTGAGGACGAGGTAGAGCTTCAAAAAAGCAATGTGCTCTTGATCGGTCCTACAGGTGTTGGTAAGACTTATCTTGCGCAAACACTGGCAAAAACGCTGAAGGTTCCCTTTGCGATTGCCGATGCAACAACACTCACCGAAGCAGGATACGTTGGTGAGGACGTTGAAAATATTCTTTTGCGCCTGATTCAAGCGGCTGACTACAACGTTGAGCTTGCCGAGCGCGGTATCATCTATATCGATGAGATCGACAAGATCTCGCGCAAGAGCGAAAACCGCTCGATCACCCGCGATGTTTCGGGCGAAGGCGTACAGCAGGCACTGCTGAAGATTCTGGAAGGTACTGTTTCCAATGTGCCTCCCCAGGGCGGCAGAAAGCATCCCAATCAGGAGTTTATCCAGATCAATACGAAGAATATTCTCTTTATTTGCGGCGGCGCGTTTGACGGCTTGGATAAAATGATCGAAGCGCGCAAGGGAAATTCCACGATCGGCTTTGGCGGAGAGATCAAGACCAAATCCGAACGCAAGGACACTGGCATTTTCCGCGACGTTACCCCGCATGACATCGTGAAGTTCGGATTGATCCCCGAGCTGGTTGGCCGTATTCCGATGATTGTTCCGCTGTCCGACTTGGACAAGTCCGCTTTGGTTCGTATTCTGAAAGAGCCTAAAAATTCGCTTGTCAAGCAGTATGAAAAGCTGTTTGCGATGGACGGCGTAAAGCTGACATTCGGCGAAGGTGCGCTTGAGGAGGTTGCGGCACTTGCATTGGAGCGTAACACCGGTGCGCGCGGACTTCGCTCGATTTTGGAAAGCGCAATGACCGAGATCATGTATGAGATCCCCTCCCGCCATGATGTGGCAGAGGTCGTCATGACTCCCGAGAGCATTCGCGGCAACGGCAAATGCGAGTATGTCCTGTTGCGTGATCTTCCCGCAGAAAACAGCGAAAACTAAATAAATATCCCCCCGTATAACGGGTGGTATTTCAGTTTCGGGCATAGCCCTAATACTACTGGCGGCGCACAAGTGCGCTTTTTATTGGCCTGTCAGCCATGCAATCGTTACTTGCCACCCGTAAACGGGTTCCACTGTGAGCCTCCCTTGTGTAAAGGGAGGTGGCATTTT